>JALRCC010000192.1 GCA_023257495.1 Rugosibacter sp.
ACGATCTGCGCCGCGACGCGCGCCCAGTTGATCGAGTTGACTGCGCCGATTTTGTAGCGGGTCTTGAATTCAGCATCATTGGAGATGGCTTTGACGATATCTTGTGCATCGTCAAACATGCCTTCCACAGCAATATTGAAAATGTTTGGTTCATTGAGGGAATACATCTGCGCGCGCTGAAAGGTGCTCATTTTCCCGTTTGGCGAGAGCATAAAGACGCGTACGTTATGCTTGCCGAGCATGGCATATTCAGCGGCTGAGCCTGTATCTCCAGATGTTGCGCCAAGAATGTTGAGTGTTTCACCGCGTTTATCCAGAACATACTCAAACAGATTACCAAGGAGCTGCATGGCCATATCCTTGAAGGCCAGGGTTGGCCCGTTGGATAACTCCAGCAAGTGAAAATCTGGCGTCAATGAGGTGAGCGGAACAATGTCTGCCGCCTGGCGGTCTGGTCGGCAGTAGCGATAAGCCTCGGCAGTGTAGGTTTTTTTGCAGATGGCACGTAAATCCGTTGCCGGAATGTCGTCAATGAACAGGCTGAGAATGCGAAATGCAAGTTCTGCATAGTCAAGTGATCGCCACTCGTTCAGCCGGTCGGCCACTTGCGGATAGTACTCTGGCAGATATAGGCCACCATCGGGAGCGAGCCCGCCTAGCAAGATGTCAGAAAACGAGGGGTTATTTAATGGCTTGGCAGATACGCCACGTGTCGAGATGTATTTCATGGTGGGCAGAGTGACAAAGTAGATAAAAAAAGCCGGTATTACCCGGCTTTTTTCACAGCGAATAAGCGCTTATTTTACACACTCATTTTTTCAGAAAGTTGGTCCAGTCATAACGCAATCTGAGATCCAGCCCGTAGCCAGGTGCATCATTGTCGTGACCCCACATATCGTACTCGTAGTACTCCGACTGGTGGGAAGCAGTACGACCCACGCCGCCGTATTCAAATAGCCAGCCGGAAGGATTCACTGAGTAGAAAGTGAACATTTGGTCGTTGGCATGTTTGCCAAGCTTGACGGTGACAGGAATTTCCAAGTCGCGCACGATATCGTGAGTCTGTCCAATATCGTCGATGTTATCCACTTCCAGCATGAGGTGGTTGATGCGTTTCTCAGCCGGGCCACCCAGGAAGGCAACAGAGTGATCGCGATCATTGCAGTGCAGGAAGATGGGTTTGGCCGTAATACCGATTTGTGGAATTGCCAAATGGTATTCAACGGATCCGCGCATACCCAGAACATCTGTGTAAAAACGATAGGCTTTTTGGGTGTCGGTTTGACGCAGAATGATGTGGCCTAAGCCTTGCTGTCCAGTCAAGAAGCGGCCATGCATACCGCGACCGGGATGGAATGGTTTGTGGTAATCAATACGTGGGCCGTGATAAATCTCGGTGGGGTTGTCACCCGGATCAAGAAACTTCACCAGATCAAGCACGCAACGCTCGGCACATTCAGCTTCCGTGCCACGTTGGAACTTGACGCCGGCAGCAGTCAATTGGGCCATCATCTGATCAAATTCTTCCGGTCCGGCAACTCGCCAGCCAGCATAATCCAGATCATCCGTGCCGCTGTTATGCACTGTAATACGGTGATGCTGATAGTCCATGCGAATGTAAAAACGATCTTTCTCACCTTCGTCAAAAACTTCCAGTCCCATGACTTTGCTGGCGTATTCACGCCAAGCGTCCATATTTGAAACGCCAAAGCCTAAATAGCCTAGTTCGGTTACTACTGCCATTCTTATTCCTCCTAAAATGAAATATCCGAGACCACGTCATTGCCCGGAGCCGTTACAACATTCTGAATAACAGAAGCGGGATCATAGCGCTAAATTCTGGTGCGTGACACATTCAAGTTGCTGATTCATTTTATTGATCGTATCAATGAGGTGATACCAGCCGACTACCTTACTACTTAGCCCAGTGCTTCCATGCGCAGGCGCACCACTTTTTTCTTTACTACGGGTAATGCTTCGATTTTCGCGATAGCGGTGTCGATATTTTTTTCGACTGTTACGTGCGTGAGAATGATAATGTCTGTTTGCGATTCGCCCTCATTGGGCTCGCGCTGGATCATGGCGTCAATCGAGATGGTTTGGTCAGCCAGAATTCGCGTGATGTCTGCCAGCGCGCCAGACTTATCTTCCACGCGAAGGCGCAGATAGTAACTGGTTTCAATTTCAGATAACGGTAACACCAGGGTATCTTGTACGGCACCCGGTTGAAACGCGAGAGGTGGCACGCGGTGTTCCGGATTGGCCGTGTGCATGCGCGTGACATCCACAAGATCTGCAATCACTGCCGAAGCGGTCGGCTCAGCCCCTGCACCACGACCGTAATACAGGGTGGCACCAACGGCATCGCCCTGCACCAGTACGGCATTCATGACGCCTTCGACATTGGCAATAAGCCGCTTGGCCGGGATGAGCGTTGGGTGTACGCGTAACTCCACGCCATTGGGGCGGCGGCGGGTCAGACCTAACAGCTTGATGCGATAGCCTAGCTGCTCGGCATAGCGAATGTCTTCTGCTTCCAGCTGGCTGATGCCCTCGACATGCGCACGGTCAAACTGCATGGGGATACCAAAGGCCAGTGCAGAGAGGATGGTGATTTTGTGTGCTGCATCAATGCCCTCGACATCAAACGTTGGATCGGCCTCAGCGTAACCGAGCCGTTTGGCATCTGCCAGTGCCTCGGCAAACGAGAGTCCCTTGTCGCGCATTTCTGACAGAATGAAATTGGTTGTGCCGTTAATGATGCCAGCGATCCACTCAATGCGATTCGCCGTCAGCCCTTCACGTACGGCTTTGATAATCGGTATTCCGCCCGCAACCGCTGCTTCAAAAGCCACGATGACGCCACGGGCTTGCGCGGCAGCGAATATCTCATCGCCATGCACAGCCAGTAATGCCTTGTTGGCGGTGACGACATGTTTGCCATGG
>JALRCC010000194.1 GCA_023257495.1 Rugosibacter sp.
CCCGCGCCCAGGATTGGCGCAACGGGGCTTGTCGCCGTGCCCAGACACCCAATAAGACAACCGCCATGATGAGCCCGAAAAACAAGGCATCAGACCACAGCACAACGACTTGAAATGGCAACGACATCATTGAACATTCATTGCAAACGCACCCGCGGATCAGCCAGGGTGTAGGAAATATCCGTGGCCAGCAAACCCAGGATGTAGAGGACTGAACCAATAAACACCATCGCACGCACCACTGAAAAATCCTGCGCATTGATGGCTTCTATGGTGTAACTGCCCAGCCCCGGAATGCCAAAAAATGATTCCATCAGCAAGCTGCCCATGAATAAGGTAGGAATCACCGCCACCACGCCGGTCAGAATCGGAATCAGGGCATTACGCAGTACGTGGCGAAACAACACCGCCGCTTCAGAGGCCCCTTTGGCACGGGCAGTACGCACGTAATCGCGGGTGATTTCTTCCAGAAAAATCGTGCGATACCAGCGTGCGGAAGCGCCCAAGCCGGCAATCACGCCAATCAAGACAGGCAAAACAAGAAACTTTGCTGCCGTGAGCCCCGTGGCATACCCTGAAATGGGCACCCACTGCCACACCTTGGCCACCAGCCACTGGCCACTAATAATGTAAAACAGGCCTGAAACAGACATCATGACAACGCAGAGCACGACGCCGAAAAAATCCAGTCGCGTGGTGCGAAAAAATACCAGCAACAAGGCAAAGACAATCGCCACGCCCAAGCCGAGAATAAAGGTCGGCAATGCAATGGCCAGGCTCGGCCCTGCCCGATGCCTGATTTCGCGGGCAATATCACGACCATCGTCCGCACGGCCAAAATCGCCGGCAAACATGCGCATCGACTTATTGAAAAACACCGTTTGGGTTAACTGCGCGGTACCTGTTGCCGCAGTGTTCCAGATCAGTGGCTGGTCATAGCCACGCTCTGCTTTCCATTTCTGGATCGCCTCGGGCGTGACGCGCTTGACACCTAGCTGCATGCGCGCCATATCATCGGGCGAATTGACAACAAAAAACAGCGCGAAGGTGATCAGATTCACCCCGAGCAAAATCGGCATGGCATATAACAAGCGACGAATGATGTAAGCAAGCATCGGAGCGAAATATACACTGCCACCCCGGCTTGATGATGCACAGATAACAGTGCTGCACATCAAGCGGGTTAACCTATTTTTCATCCCTTTCCGCAAAATAGCCGCCAAATTTTTCAATTTCCTGCGTATAATGCGCACCTCTTTAGCGCCCGTAGCTCATCTGGATAGAGTACTTGGCTACGAACCAAGGGGTAGGGAGTTCGAATCTCTCCGGGCGCACCAATTCAATGAAAAATGCTCAGTCAAATCGGCATTTTTTGGTATTAGCAAACCAGTCGGCTTAGCGAAGAACTACAAGACAAGGCTATGGGCAAGACTACGGTGCTCAATGTCATGTTGCTCACCGTAACTTAAAGCGTTCCGTCATGCGAGAGTACAGGCTCTGAATACCCCGTCGCGCCATCTTGCTATCACCTTGCAGCCGCCGGACAAGCAGTTGCTGCAAAACCTGTGTGGTCCATTAGATGAGAATCTTCGCCAGATCGAGGCGCATTTCAATATCGCCATTGCCCGCCGGGGAGGACAATTGCGTATCAGTGGCAATGCCGAGAGCTCTGCCTTTGCCGCTGAACTTCTACAGAAACTCTACGCCCAGGCAAGCAAGCCGCTCTCTCTAGCAGCCCTTCAACGCAGCCTGACCGAAACGCATCACCACTCACAAAAAAACATCCATACGGCAAGTCAGGCCATTGAGTTACCCGAGACTGAGCCTATGCAAGTCCAGCCTTCCCATGGACGCACACCCAATCAGGCGGCTTTCCTCAAAAACATTCACACGCATGATGTGACCTTTGGCATAGGACCTGCTGGTGCAGGCAAAATGGCTCTGGCGATCTCGGCTGCAGTCGATGCACTGGCACGTGATGAAGTCAAACGTATCATTCTGGCCCGCCCGGCAGCAGAAAGATTTTGCTGCCTGTCACCCTGGGAACTGGCGCAAAAAACCAATCCTTCCTTACGCCCGTTTTATGATGCGCTGCATGATCTCATCGGGTTTGAGAAAACAGCCAAACTCTGCAAAAAACAACAAATAGAAATTTCCCCACTCAAATATCTGCAAGGCCGCATGCTCCATCACACATTCATTGTGATGGATGACGCCCAGAACACGACGCCGCAACAGATGAAAATGTTCCTCACCCGGATGGGCGCGGGCACCAAGGCTGTCATCACGGGTGATGTCAACCAGATTCATCTCCCCGCAGGAGAAAAATCCGGTTTAGTGGAAGCCCGTCAAGTCTTGACAGGTGTATCAGGTCTGGCCTTTACTGACTTTTCGACGGATGATGTGATGTGTCAGCCGATAGTGACGCGCATCGTTAAAGCCTACAAAAAACATGCCTCGGCGACTTCCTGAACTGCACCTGACCACACAGTATCCCGGCGGGAAAAATAACGCCCCGACACGCAGTCAAGTACGGCGCTGGATTCGTGCCGCCTGCTCTCTACCTGCCGACATCACGGTTCGTTTTGTTGATGCGACCGAGGGCCAACTGCTCAATCAGCAGTGGCGCAACAAGGATTACGCCACCAATGTGTTGTCGTTTCCGTACCAGCAGGAACCCATGCTGCACGGCGATCTGGTCATTTGTCCTGCCGTCGTGCTACGGGAAGCTGCTGAACAAAGCAAACAACCCGAAGCCCACTTCGCACATCTCATCGTGCATGGTATGCTGCACCTGCAAGGCTTTGATCACGAAACCAGCGCTGCGGATGCAGTCCTCATGGAAACCCGTGAGCGCGAGATTTTAAGCCTCTTGAGCTATCCCGATCCTTACTGTTAAC
>JALRCC010000270.1 GCA_023257495.1 Rugosibacter sp.
AAAAACACGACTTCTTACAACGCATGATCAACGCATGACGCCTACGCGAAAGATTATATAAGAGAAGCTTGCCTGCTAAAAAGAAGACGCAAAAAATCCCTTATTTTTCACGCAGTTCAACCTTATCGCACCGTATTGCCAGCGCCGACTTTTCATCGTGATTTATTTGAGTATTATTCACCCCTTGAAATCCAAATCCTAGTGACCCGGGTCAGGAGAAATAAACTAATGACACTAACCATTGGCATCCTTCGCGAACGTCACGCTGGTGAGACGCGTGTCGCCAGCGTGCCCGATGTTGTAAAGAAATACAAAGCACTCGGCGCAGCAGTATGTGTTGAGACGCAAGCTGGATCGGGCTGTTACCTGAGTGACGCAGACTTTGGTGCAGATAGTATTGCGCCGGGTGCCGCGCAGGTATTGGCTACCGCTCAGGTGCTACTCACGGTTCAGCCGCCCAGCCTTGACGACATCAAGGCCATGACTCCCGGGACCACCCTGATCGGCTCGCTCGCTCCCTATGCCAGTCGCGAGCGTATTGAGGCACTGAAAAGTCGAAACATCACGGCGTTTGCCACCGAACTGATTCCCCGCATTTCACGCGCGCAGAGCATGGATACGCTGTCCAGCCAGGCGGCCGTTGCAGGTTATCTGGCGGTGCTGATTGCGGCCAATCACTGCCCCAAGTTTTTCCCGATGCTGACTTATGCCGCCGGTACCATCCGTCCGGCACGCGTGCTGGTCATCGGCGCAGGCGTTGCTGGCTTGCAAGCCATCGCCACCGCCAAACGGCTGGGTGCCATCGTTGAAGGTTATGACGTACGCCCGGAAACCCGCGAACAGATTGAGTCCCTAGGCGCAAAGTTTGTAGACACCGGTGTTTCGGCAGCAGGCAGCGGCGGCTCTGCGCGCGAGCTGACTGATGAGGAAAAAATACAGCAGGCCGACAAACTTGGTCGCGCCGTAGCCAGCGCCGATGTGCTGGTTACCACGGCGGCGATTCCCGGCAAACGCTCACCGCTGATCATCAGTGCTGCCATGATTTCCGGCATGAAGCCCGGTGCCGTCGTGGTGGATATGGCCGCCGAAGGTGGCGGCAATTGCGCCGGAACGGTGGCCGGACAGACGGTTAACGTAGATGGCGTCACCCTCATCGGCACTATCAATCTGCCAGCGCAAATGCCAGTACATGCTTCGGAAATGTTCGCCAAGAATCTCTATAACTTCATTTCCCCCTTCATCAAGGAGGGTACCCTCAATCTTGACTGGAACGATGAAGTGCTGGCCGGATCGTGCCTGACGCACAATGGTCAATTGATGCACGAAGGTGTCAAAAAGTTATTCGGGGAAAATCACGACACCTCCAGCCCTCCAAGCAGACAGGCGGGTGGCGCAAATTCAGCTGCGGGTGCGGCTTCTACAACAGGAGAAGGATGACATGGAAAACTTTATCTACGTTTATATCTTCATGTTGGCCGCCTTTACGGGCTACGAAATCATTTCGCGCGTGCCGGTGATCCTGCACACGCCGCTAATGTCCGGCTCTAATTTTGTGCATGGCGTGGTGCTCGTCGGCGCGATGGTGGCGCTCGGTAATGCAGACCCGAATGATCCACTGCAACTGGCGATTGGCTTTTCCGCCGTATTTCTCGGCGCTGCCAATGCGGCGGGAGGCTATGTCGTTACCGAACGCATGCTGGCGATGTTCAAATCAAACAAGAAGGAAGCGAAATGACTGCACTCATCCAGGTAGCTTACTTCGTAGTGGCCGTGCTGTTTATTCTCGGCCTGAAGGCCATGGCTTCGCCTGTCACCGCCAAGCGCGGTATCGCGTGGGCAGGCATTGGCATGATCCTGGCGACGCTGATTACCTTTGCCACGCCAGGGATGCAGAATTTTGTCCTGATGATTGTGGCAATCGTGCTGGGTGGCGGCCTGGCCTGGTATCTGGGCCGCGTAGTCAAGATGACGGACATGCCGCAAATGGTGGCTATCTACAACGGCATGGGTGGTGGCGCTGCCGCTGCGATTGCTGCACTTGAATTTGCGCGCGGCCATGTGCATGGGGTTGTTGTCACACTACTCGCCGTATTGGGTGCCTTGATCGGCTCGGTGGCTTTTTCCGGCTCGTGTGTTGCTTTTGCAAAACTGCAAGGCATCATGAAAAAAGCCTGGCGACTGCCCGCACAAAATTTACTCAACCTGATGCTGGCTCTGGTGGCACTGGGCCTGGCGATCAAACTGGTCATGACAGGTGCCGCATCGGAAACAGGCACTGCGGGCGGAGCCCTCGACACAACAACGCTCGTTACATTCTTCATCGTATCGCTGATACTGGGTGTCGTTCTCACGGTACCCATCGGTGGCGCGGATATGCCTGTTGTCATCTCGCTGCTCAATGCATTCACCGGTCTGGCAGTTGGTCTTGAGGGTTACGTTTTAGGCAATCCTGCGCTCATTATTGCGGGCATTGTGGTTGGTGCATCAGGCACCTTGCTGACCCAGCTCATGTCCAAATCGATGAACCGGCCGATTACCAATATCATCTTCACACCCATGACCGGCGAAGCCCAAACTGGAGCCGCCATTACCGGCACCATGAAAGAAGCGAGCCCGATGGATGCCGCCGCAATGATGCGTTTTGCGCAGAAGGTGATTATCGTCCCCGGATACGGCATGGCCGTGGCTGGTGCGCAGCATAAAGTCTGGGAAATGGCAAAACTGCTCCAAGAGGCGGGGGTTGAAGTCAAGTTTGCGATTCATCCCGTCGCCGGTCGTATGCCCGGCCACATGAATGTGTTGCTCGCTGAAGCCGGGGTACCTTATGACATGATTTTTGATCTGGAAGAAATCAACGAAGAGTTTAGCCAGGCCGATGTCGCCCTGGTGATTGGTGCCAATGATGTCGTTAACCCCTCAGCCCGCACCGATAAATCCAGCCCAATTTATGGCATGCCCATCCTGAATGTCGACTACGCCCAAAATGTGATTGTGAACAAACGTGGCAAAGGTACGGGTTACTCGGGGATTGAAAATGCGTTGTTTTACGGGGAAAACACTCGTCTGCTTTA
>JALRCC010000045.1 GCA_023257495.1 Rugosibacter sp.
GCAATTGACTGCACAGCGTGAAGCCAATCAGAAACTGGAGGAACGCAACGCCGCGCTGGATGCCGAAGTGCGTGACCTGAAGTCGAGCTTTGATGCCATCGAGGAACGGGCGCGTTTTGATCTGGGCCTCATCAAGAATGGCGAGATTTTCATCCAGGTGCCGCAGCAAGAAGTGCATGCCGTCCCCAAAACAAACGGTGCTGGCAAGTCACCGCAAAAATAATCAATCGTTGTTTTGTCATTCATTACGGCGAGGAGCTCTGCCCGCGAAGCGGATTCCGAAGTCTGCAAACCCGGCTTGCAACATGGGGCGTCTCTTGCCTGACCGCTCTGTTCGCTCTGTCCGCTCTGTCGCGTAGGTGTTTTATCGGCGCGCCCCGAAGGAATTACCTTTGGGGTACCAATTATTCGTGTTGTGCCTTAGGGCGCGGAATGCTCGACCAGCCCGGTACGGTAACGCTGCGCGTTCGCCACGTACAACTGCACGCCATGCGCGATACGGGCAACTTCCGCGTCGCTCAGTTCGCGCACCACTTTGCCGGGCGAGCCCATGACCAGCGAGCGTGGCGGGATAATTTTTCCTTCGGGAATCAATGAATTGGCACCAATCAGGCTTTGTTCGCCAATCACTGCGCCATTTAGTATCACGCTTTTGATACCAATGAGCGATCCTTCGCCGATGGTGCAGCCGTGCAGCATGACCATATGGCCAACGGTCACATTGGCCCCGATGGTGAGCTGAATACCGGCATCGGTATGCAATACCGAGCCATCCTGGATATTGCTGTTCTCGCCCACACGCAACTGGTCAGTATCGCCCCGTAACACGGCATTCCACCAGATACTGCTGTTATTGCCCAGTATCACATCGCCGATAACGCTGGCGTTAGGGGCAACCCAGACGTTCTCGCCGATTGTCGGCTGTTTGTCGGTCAGCGAGTAAATCGGCATTCAGGCTCTCCCCGCCGGGTTTTTAGCGGTCGCGTTTTTTCCACTCGGGCTTTTTACCATCACTTTTCCCGCCCCATTCCTTTTTCGCCCGTGCGGGACCTGCAGGACGTGGCGGGCGGGTATCAGGATATTCACCCGGCTCGGTAATCCGTGTCTTTAGCGCAAACTGGCGTACGCGAATACGGCGTAGCACGTCCATCACGCCTGCCGGTAGATCAGCGGGTAATTCAACAGTGCTGAAATCATCAAATAGATTGATCTGGCCGATTTGCTTGCCATCGATGCCACCTTCGTTAGCAATCGCACCGACAATTTCTTTGGGCAACACGCCTTGATTGCGGCCAACTTCGATACGGTAACGTGCAAGTGACCCTGCAGCATAGGTGTGCTGTGGTGCAGACATCCGCTCACGGTTTTCGCGCGAGGGTCTTTCGCTCGATCGTTCGTTTGAGCGTTCGGTGCGACTTGGCGAGCGATCAGTGCGCCCCCCTGACCGTTCAGTGGGTGCCGGTGGCGGTGTTAAATCAACTGCGGCTGCGCCAGTTAGTTGCAATGGACGTTCGCGTTGAGCAAGCCAGGTGAGTGCGGTGGCAATTTCCCGGGCACCGATGTTATGGTCATTTTCAATGTTACGAATCACATCAAAAAAGAAATCCAGTTTCTCGGTTTTGAGCGTATCCAGAATCTGCTGTGTAAATTGCGCGACACGACGGTTGGCCACTTCGCCTGGTGTGGGCATTGCCAGGGGCTCGATTTTCTGCCGCGTGGCGCGTTCGATCACTTTCAGCATATGCCTTTCACGCGGGGTGATGAACAAAATGGCGCGCCCCGTGCGGCCTGCTCGGCCTGTGCGGCCGATGCGATGCACATAGGCTTCGGTATCGTTCGGTACATCGTAGTTAATTACATGGCTGATGCGCGATACGTCAATGCCTCGCGCAGCAACGTCGGTGGCTACAACGATATCAAGGCTGCCGCTTTTCAGGCGCTCGATCACTTGCTCGCGTAAGCCTTGCGTCATATCGCCATTGAGCGCCGCTACGGCATAGCCACGGGCTTCGAGTTTGTCGGCCAGTTCAACCGTCGCGATTTTGGTGCGTACAAAAATAATTGCAGCGTCAAAGTCTGCTTCCACTTCAAGAATGCGCGTCAGTGCCTCGATTTTTTGTCCGCCATGCGTCTGACAATAAAACTGCTGCGTGGTAACCACCGTGCTGGTTGCCGAACGGATTTTGATTTCTTTGGGGTCCCGCAAATGCTCATGCGCCACGCGGCGAATCACATCGGGCATGGTGGCAGAAAACAGGGCCGTTTGGCGTGAGGCCGGTGTGTGCTCAAGAATCCATTTGACATCGTCGATAAAGCCCATCCGCAACATTTCATCCGCTTCGTCCAGCACCATGAAGCTAAGTTTGTCGAGTGATAAGCTTTTTCTCTCCAGATGGTCCATCACCCGGCCGGGCGTGCCGACGATGACGTGTGCGCCACGCGAGAGCTGACGCAGCTGTACCACCATGCTCTGCCCGCCATAGACCGGCAAGACGTGAAAGCCGGGAATGTTTTTGGCATAACGCTGCAATGCTTCAGCGACTTGAATCGCTAGTTCGCGTGTAGGCGTGAGGATCAACGCTTGGGGTTTGGCGAGGGATACATCAATCTTTTGCAGCAAGGGCAAGGCAAAAGCGGCGGTTTTGCCAGTGCCGGTTTGTGCTTCACCGAGCACATCCAACCCTGCTAGCAGGGGAGGAATGCAGGCGGCTTGAATAGGCGAGGGGGTTTCATAGCCGACTTCAGCCAAAGCGGAGAGTACAGCGGGTTTTAACCCGAGTTGGGCGAACCCGATGGGAGTGTCAGTAGTCGTTGTCATGGTGATCCTGCATAGCGCAGAGTAAGGCAGAAGAGGCGATGAAGCCGAAGGGAACCGTTGTAAGTCGGGGGTAAATCGGGAGTAAATCAGGGAAAAGCAGCGTATGGCCGACTCCACTGAATTATCGCAGATTCCCGAGCCAAATCATAGAGATTGACTTGAAGTGTCTCTATATTAATGGCACATTTAAGCCATGATCGTGCAATTTAAACACGCAAAAGCAGCATTTTAAGAGCGGGTTCGCCACCTATACCGGGAAAGTCGGTTTCCGGAAAAATCCATTCAAATTCACGGATCGGTCGACCAGCTTTGGCCGCGCTACGCTGTAGCTGATCAAGCCAGGCTTCGCGCGAAACAGTTGCGACACGGTTGGTACAGATTAACGTGCCGCCTTCAGTCGTGCATAGCAGTGCGGGTTTAAAGACTGAGGCGTAATCATTGACCAGATCTACAACACCAAATGGGCTTTTGGCATAACTGGGGGGATCCAGAAAAACGCAATCAAAGGTTTTCGCTTCGAGTTTAGGGAAAGGTGGCATGCGCTTGCCACGCACGAACTCAGCCTGCCCCAACCCGGACAGCTGACGCATGGCAGCAAAAGCATCACTTTTAATGAAGCGAGGGCGGACGGCCAAGGTGTTGTATCGCGCGTTTTCTTTGCCGATTTTCAAGTTGGGTTCGGAAAAATCAACATTCATCACAAACTGCGCCCCTGCTTTGGCTGCGGCAATGCCGACGCTCCCCGTGTAGGCAAACAGATTGAGTAGCGATTTGCCGGGGATTTCCTGCATTATCCGCCGTCGTGCGGCACGTAGATCGAGAAGCAGCCATGGGTCTTGTCCGGCATGACGCCCTTGAATGCGATACGTCACACCCATCTCATGCGCTTCGCGGGGTGCGCTGGCAATATCAAGTTGTTCACCGCTGAGGGTGTTGGATATGCGTGAGTGGGCCTGGCTGCGATCGTTGTATACCATTACCAAGTCAGGCAACTTTTCAGCATAAAAAGCGGAAAGTTCCGCCAATGATTCTGGCGTCAGCGGGCTATGAAAGCATTGAACCAACAGCAAATCGCCATAACGATCTACCGTGAGGCCTGAGTGACCTTCAGCGATGCCGTGAAACAACCGATAAGCATCCGTTTTTTCGGCAAGCAGTTGTGAGACGAGCGTTTCGCGGGAGGCGAACGCCTGAGCAAGATGGGTGGTGAGAGATTCAGTCATGACAATTTCGTGCAGCGTAGGGAGGGCAGCATCTTACGCGGTTATGCCGTATTTAGCTGTAATTATTGATCTATTTACGACACAGTGGTGGCTCATTGGAGGCAAAGTAGAGACAAAAAGATAAAAAAAGTAATGGAAAAAATTTGACGCTATGCGATCTCTAAAGAGAATGCAGCAGGTGGCGTATCACCAACGCCGAGTTTTTACAGGCATTCCAAAAACTCGATCTTTAGCCGCTGTAGAATCACCGCTCTAAAAACTACAGATGAGGGTCGGATTGTGGAAAATCAGCGTGCCATTGAATGTGATTTTTTGATTGTCGGCGCAGGCTCGGCCGGTTGTGTATTGGCCAATCGCCTGAGTGCAAAAAGTACGGATGAAGTCGTACTACTCGAAAGTGGCAGAGCCATGGACAACCTGCTGTTGCGCATGCCCAAAGGCTTCGGGCAACTCATGTTTGATACCAAGTATGTGGCACGCTTTGAGACGGAACCTGAACCCAGCACGGCCGGCGTTGCTGAGTCATGGCCGCGCGGCAAGCTGATGGGGGGGTGCAGTTCCGTAAATGGCTTGTTCTACACCCGCGGCCAGCCAGAAGATTTTAATGATTGGGAGGCTCTGGGTAATCCAGGCTGGGGTTGGCAGCATATTGCACCTTGCTTCAAGTCACTCGAAAACCATGAGTTAGGCGAAGATGAGGTGCGCGGCGTAGGTGGCCCGATGAACATCAGCCGCCACACAACGCCGCATCCGCTGTGCGATGAAGTGATCGAGAGCGCTGTGAATACTGGGTTGCCGCGTCGTGCTGACACGAACCGCCCGGAACAGGAAGGTATCGGATATGTTTCTTACACGGCCAAAAATGGCAAGCGCATGGATGCTGCCACGGCATTCATCAAGCCGATTAAACAGCGCCCGAACTTGCGGGTTTTTGAACAGACCGAAGCGCTGAAAATTCTGTTTACCGGTAACAAAGCCACTGGTTTACTGGTGAAAGACGCTTCCGGCACTTATGAAATCAAGGTTCGTAAAGAGCTCATCATCAGTGCCGGGACGCTCGAATCACCTAAGCTGTTACAACTTTCCGGCGTGGGCCCTCAAGCGTACTTGAAAAAATTTGATATCCCCGTCGTGGTTGATCTGCCTGGCGTCGGCCAAAACTTGCATGACCACCGGTTGTTGTGTGTTCAGTATCGTGTCAATAAACCGATCAGCATCAACCCCGGCTTGAAGGGGCTGGGCTTGATCAAAAATCTGTTGTATTACCTGCTGACATCCAAAGGCATTATGTCCACCGGCTCACACGATGTGATCGCCTTTCTCAAGTCGGATCCTGCGCTAGACCGCCCTGATATGGAAATCATCATGGGTGCGATGTCGACCAAGCCGGGAAAAATGAGCATGGACGTTGAAAATGAGCATGGCATCATGTTCGTCGGCTATCAGTTGCGTCCCAAGAGCCGTGGCGAAGTCATGATTCGTTCAGCGGATCCGCAAGCCAAGCCGATCATCCGACCCAATGCTCTGGTGCATCCTGATGATCTGGCCTATGGTCCAAAACTGGTGAAAGCCATTCGCAAAATTTGCGCAACCAAACCGATTGCCGACACCATCTCGTTTGAAACATTCCCCGCAGATTTGGTCAAGACCGATGCAGACGCCGAGAAATACTATCTGGAATATGGCGGCACTGTGTATCACCCCGTAGGCACCTGCATGATGGGGCAGGGAGCAGACGCTGTGGTGGATGAACGTCTGCGCGTTCGTGGCACGCAAGGGCTACGCGTGATTGATGCCTCGGTGATGCCAGTGATTGTTTCAGCACACACGCATGCGGCCACCATGGCAATCGCCTGGCGTGGCGCGGAAATGATCGCACAGGACTGGCAATAAACAGTAGCTGAAACCCAAGGTTCGCGATAGCCGTCATTCCAGAATCATGTGGCAGATGGCTATCGCGCAAAGAAGCGCTCAGACGCGCGCTATTAAAAGGGTACTGCCGCCAGCTTTTTCACACACTTGGCGCTTTGGTAGGGCAACTACGTCATACTGGTATGCGTATGCAAAAAAAATACTCTGATCTTATTCCTGCCTATTTCGCCCTTGTACTGCTGGTGGCCGGTTGCGTGCTGGTACTTTGGCCATTCCTGACGGCGCTGATCTGGGCGGCTATCCTGGTGTCCACCAGCTGGCCGGTTTTTCTATCACTGAATCGATTGCTGGGAGAACGGCGTATTTTTGCAGCAAGCCTGATGACATTGCTTGTTACCCTGGCGCTATTGGGGCCGGTGACTGCCGTCGCCCTGGCACTGGTCGACAATGTCACCGAACTCGCGCGCGTGGCTACTGCCTTGCTTAAAAACGGGCTGCCCGATGCGCCTGTCTGGCTGACCAGTCTGCCTCTCGCAGGACAGATGGTTCACGATTACTGGCAGCAGTTAGCGCATGATGGTCAGCAACTGACACATACGCTGGGAAGGTTTGCAGAGCCAGCGCAAGCAGTGGCGCTTGCAGGGGGGCGTCTGATGGGTAAGGGGGTGCTGGATATAGGCATCTCCGTATTTCTTTCCTTCTTCTTTTTTCTTCATGGCGAAGCGCTGGCCTCACGCCTCAACATCACTCTGGAACATCTGGCTGGCAGTCGCGCACTTTACTTGCTGGGCATTGCTCGCGGTATGGTAACGGGAGTGGTCTACGGCATCCTTGGCACCGCGCTGGCGCAAGGCGTGCTGGCTGCTGTCGGGTTTGCCATTGCGGGTGTTTCTGGTGCGATATTGTTGGGCGTCGCCACATTTTTTTTGTCCGTGATTCCGGTGGGGCCGCCTATCGTCTGGGGCGGCGCGGCCATCTGGTTGTTTCAGCAGGACCAGTTTGGCTGGGCTATTTTTGTTGCCCTGTGGGGCTTCTTTGTGGTGAGCACCGTGGACAATGTGATTAAGCCCTTCATCATCAGCCGAGGCGCAAAGCTACCTTTCGCCATCGTCTTTCTCGGTGTGCTGGGGGGCGTGCTGGCATTCGGTGTCATCGGTGTCTTCCTTGGCCCGACCTTGCTTGCCGTGGGCTACAGTTTGGCCATCGAATGGACATCCGCAACGGCATTGCAAGCAGCAGCCAATAATAAAAACAAGGAGTGAAGATCAAGCAGTCCAACTGCGCACCGGATTGCTTTATTTAATTCAGCCCTTTTCTCATCACGGTACAGTAACAACCACTTTACCAATCTGCTGATTGCTCTCCAGATAGCGGTGTGCGTCGACAATCTGATCGAGCGGAAAAGTTTTGGCGATGGTCGGTTTTAAGGAGCGATCTTTCAACCCCGACAAGACAAATTCGGCGGCGCGGCGTCGGTTGGTTTTATCCGCGAGATCCTGAATAACGAAATACCCGCGCATGCGCACGCCATTTTTCATGGCAGCACGATAGGGGAAGGGGGTTTCATGTGCGCGGCCACTGAGGTTGCCATACACAATGACTTCGCCGCCGTAACCCAGCGCGTCCGCGAGCGGTACTACGCCCGGCCCGACAACGGGATCGAAAACGACGCGAGCACCTTGGCCTCGGGTGATGGCGGCAACCCGCTCGGCTAAATCATTCTCGCTCGTGACAATGACATGCTGCGCGCCAGCAGCGAGCAGTGCGTCACGTTTTTCGTTGGTACGTGTGATGGCAATGGAAACCCCGCCAATACGATTAACCACTTGAATTGCCGCCAAGCCCACGCTGCTGGAAGCAGCCGTGATCAGCGCCGCACCTCCGGTGGTGAGCGAGTGAATTTCATGCAGTCCGCCCCAGGCGGTGAGATAAGGCATCCAGACGGCTGAAGCCGTCAGGGCATCCAATTCTGCCGGACGCAGAATAAGGGAGTCTATTGGCACAATGGCTTCTTCAGCCGCCACACCATAGCGTGTCATTGAAAAGGTGGGCAGAATGGAAACCGCATCGCCTACTTTAAATTCGCTGGAAGGCTCACCCAGTTCATCGATGACACCTGCCGCTTCATAGCCGATACGGGAGGGCAACACGGGTTTTTCAAGGTAAGTGCCGGAGCGAAAAGCTGCTTCAGCGCGATTCAAACCGATGCTCTGGATACGAATACGGGCTTCGCCAATTCCCGGTTTTTGCTGTGGTTCGTCTTCGAGTTGTAAAACTTCGGGGCCACCAGTTTGATGAAAACGAACGACACGTGCCATGGTTTTTCCTTTCGCATGGTAAAAATAATCTTGTTGTAGTATAAATCCTGAGTGGCACTTGTAGCCAGCTTTTTTTGCCACTTTCTTGCCGTAT
>JALRCC010000046.1 GCA_023257495.1 Rugosibacter sp.
CGGCTGGCCCACAGGTAGCGGTTGTAACCGCCAAAGAGCTCATCCCCACCATCACCCGACAGGCTCACCGTGACATGGCGGCGCGCCAGTTCAGAAACCAGCAAGGTGGGGATCTGCGACGAATCGGCAAAGGGTTCGTCGTATAAAGAAGGCAAGCGCGGAATCACCGCCATCGCCTGTTCTGCCGTGACATACAGCTCGGTATGCTCGGTGCCCAGATGCGCCGCCACCGCGTGGGCGTGCTGCGCCTCGTTATAGCCTGCCTCGTGAAAGCCGATGGTGAAGGTTTGCACCGGCCGCGTTGACTGCGCCTGCATCAAGGCCACGACGGTGGAAGAATCAACGCCGCCAGAAAGAAATGCCCCCAGCGGCACATCCGCCACCATCTGCCCGCCAATGGCCTGGCGCAGCAGGGTGTCGAGTTCATTGACTGTTGTTTCATCGTTCAAATCACGACGCACGCCAGCTTCGGCGGCATCACGCGCGCGCCAGTAAAAACTCGGCGCTGGTGAGACGCCGCGAAGCAAGTACCCTTGGGGTGCGCCGACGGGCGCATCCGCGGCCAGCGTCAGCCAGCTCCCCGGCGGCAATTTGGCGATGCCGCGATAAATTGAATAGGGTGCGGGCACATAGTTATGCCGCAAATACAGCGCCAGCACGTCGCGGTCAATCTCACCGCGAAAGGCCGGATGCGCGCGCAGCGCTTTCAATTCCGAACCAAACAAAAACACCTCGCCCTGCCAGCCGTAATACAACGGCTTTTCGCCCAAGCGGTCGCGCGCCAGCGTGAGTGAGCGAGTTTCTCTATCCCACAACGCCAAGGCAAACATGCCGACGCATTTTTTCAGCGTCGTCTCAATGCCCCAGGCTTCGAATGCGGCGAGCAGGGTTTCGGTATCTGAGTGTCCGCGCCAAAAGCGCGCCGCACCCCCAGGAGACTGGCTGCGCGGCGTCTCATCAGAGCCGACTTTTGCGAGCTCGGCGCGCAGATCGAGATGGTTGTATATCTCGCCGTTGAAGGCGATCACATACCGCCCGCTGGATGAGGCCATCGGCTGATGTCCAGCAGGGGAAAGATCAAGGATGGACAACCGCCGGTGCGCCAGGGCGATGCCCGCCGCTTCATCGACCCAGACGCCTGCATCATCCGGGCCACGATGGGTTATAGCGTCGGCCATGCGGCGCGCCACGCCGCCGGCATTTGCCGCCAGACCGGCCGGCATGAAAAAACCGCTTAATCCGCACATGGCTGATCACTATTCCAAAAATATTTGGTCAGTTTCATCTTATCGGCGCAATGCGGGCCAAGTATTTACTCAAGAAGCTTTTTAGGGGCATCTTACTTGGGTAATTTGCTCGTAAAAACTGGTGTGAACGCAATAGAAGGTCGTGCCAGAAGGACACCTAAAACTAACCAAAGAATGCGTTGATAGAGCATTTCGTGAACCTGGGAAAATACAGCGAAAGCAAGCAGAGCGAATAGCAGAGCGCGCTCTGGTGGCAACTTTGGCCAGCACTTCCAGCCATTAAAAGCGTGCCGCAACATCATGTAAAAGAAAGTGCCGAAAACCGCGATACCTATTAACCCAAATTCAGTCAGAACCCAGATTGGGGTACTGTGGATGATCATCGAAAAATTGAACCACTGTGGACTTTTTGCCGCGAAAACTCCGAGCCCTGTGCCAGTGATGGGTGATTGCCACCACATTTCAAGGGCATGTCGATTGGCTTCCCAGCGAGCCTGGTCACTCATTTCCGTTGAAAAAGGAGATTGAAGGTAGGCTGGTTGTTCAGTCACAACAGGTTGAGCTGGTTGTTCAGTTATAAGAGGTTGAGCTGGTTGTTCAGTTATAAGAGATTGAAGTTTTTGAATGCCTATCCAGAATAGGCCTGCAACAATCAGGGCCCAAAGGATAATGCGGCGGTCAACCAAGCGACTAAACCAAGCCAATAACAGCATAATTAGGGTCGTACCCAGTGCGGCTCGTGAGCCCGTCAATACAATTCCTGTAATAATAATTCCCAGTGCCAGATACAAGATTGGCAAGGCGGTACCACCAGTCTTCTGAAAGAATCGCATCCAAACCCGCGAATAGCCCATGATCAAAGACAATACAATCAACAGCTGGAAAACAAAAGCGTTGCGGTTATTGGCATAACCTTCGAAGTTTGGAGTTAGTAGTCCAAAAGGATGAATCCCGGCAGAATTCAGCAGCCGCAGAACTACTTGCAGCACAATGATCACGCAGGCTACTGATGCCAATGTTTCTGTGAAACGTCGTATGCCATGTGCGCCGTGGCTTTGCACGATGAGATATCCGGCGGATAGATAGCCGAGTAACACGAGCCAACCAAACAATCGATTATTTACAGCCCATGAGGTGACACCAATTTTCTCGTACCCCCACACAAAACCAAACAGCAAAAGGAGACTGATTGCCAATAGCATCCAGTGGAATTGCGGGAAACGCCAAAACGGCCATTTGCGTTCAAATACGGCTTGTAAAATCAAAGCGCCAAGCGCGAGAATGGCAAAAGGGTCAGCTAAGTTGAGGTTGACGACAGCTTCAGACCAAGTGACATGTAGCTGAAAAAAAACGGATAACGCTACGCTGAATCCAATGATCCAAGCCGCCTTCTTTTCGAGAGCGATCATCATCTCTGCCTCATCTGTCGAAACCCCCAAACACCTACCGATTGAATCACCAGAATAACGGTTTACCGATAGCGTTATCCCTGCCACGAGGATAGTTGTAAACATCGAGCCCATGCCAATAACTATCGAAGCTGCCAAGGCATCCGCAGGAGCGACACCCAATTTACCCAGAACATAAACAGTTGTCAGCTCTCTTGGTCCCCAGCCCCCAAAACTTATTGGCAAACTTGCGGCAAAACTGATCACTGTAGCTGCGGCTAATAATTTAGTCAGATCAATCTGCGGTGCAACTGTGGCAAATACGACGACAAAGCCAGAAAGCATCGCTGCTAGCGCAGCGAAGGTGATAAAAGTATCCTGCAAGAGATTTGCTGCACTCTTCCACGTTAATAGGGTACGAAACAAATTTTTTTCAAAATGTCCTCTGCCTAGACATAAGCTCAGTGCTGCACCAGAGCAAACGGCAAGAGCCACCTGACCAACAGCAAGCTGACCCATGAATTGTTTGACCACGTCAGCTCCTAATAAGTGGAGCGATCCAACAGCAGCTAATCCCCCACTCATTAGTGTCAATAGTGCGCGTTCATAAGCCACTAGAGCGGAATTCACGGTAGGTGGAACGCCTGCCTTTCGAAATATAGCCTGGCGACCAGCTACTTGGGCTAGCAGCGGAATGAAGAACAATCCCGCAGCATAACCCGCTATATTGGCTCGCACTGTTATGAGAAATGGAATATGGATACCGAAATGCGTTGTGATTCGCCAAGAACGGAGCAAGACAAAGAAAAGATTCATCACGAGCAACGCCAGTAACGTGGCTAGTGTGGGCATTGGAAACCGACTGAGTCGAGCAGCTACATCAGTGGGGTTGGCCCACCAAATGAGCAGGCCAAGTAAAGCGAAAGATGTGGCAAGAATCAGCTTGCGTTTATTTAGTAGAGGGGCGAGAAGATTTTTTTTTATCATTTGCTTTTAATGCTTGCGCCCTATTTTTTGCGCCACCATGTGCCAAGCAGAATGCGAAAGTGTGCTAGTAAAAAGTCGGTGTTGGCAATACGGTAGTGAATGCTTTTGGTGGTGGAGCTTATGCGATTATTTTAATGTATTGGGCTTCGAAGTCATAGGTAGTTTGCTTGATCGAAAACTTCGCCACAGCGCGCGCGCGCGATGCCATGCCCATCCGTCGGCGTGCGTCGGGACTCAGACCTAAAAGAGTTTCAAAAGCTTCGGTAAGTTTTTTTGGGTTACCCGGCGGCACAACCAAACCGGTGTCGCCGACAATCCAGGCTGAATCGCCTACATCGGTCACCACGCATGGTACACCGCAGCTCATGGCTTCGCCAATGACATTGGCGAAGCCTTCGCTGCGTGCCGAAGCAGAGACTGCAATATCCAATGCCGCCGTCAGGTGCGAAATGTCGTCTCTACGGCCCAGTAAATAGAGGTTTTCGGCAAGCTTAAGCTGTTTTATCCATTTATCCAGTAATGGGTTTTTCCAATCAATTCCATCGCCAGCCATGAGGAAGCGCACATCATCTCTATGGCGAACAAGCTCGGCGGCAGCTTGCAAAAATCCATGATGATCCTTCATCGGGTGAAAGCGACCGATCAGGCCAACCAGCAGCACGGTGTCAGGTATTTGCAGTTCAGCACGAATAGTGGCTCGTGCCATGGGTGATGGGCTAAACAGGTTCGTGTCGAAACCATTGGCAATCACCAACGATGTTTTGCCCGACATTCCGATGGCCTGATGCTGCTCACGCGAGCGCTGGGCGTTGTAGGCTACGACGTCAACCTGACGCGATAAACCTGCGTTGGCCAGAATCACCCCACGGGTTAGCCATTTCTCATTACTGAGCCGATCCAGAGATTGTCGAATACCCCATATTAGCGGCGGTCGTCCGGGAGCAAACTGGCGCACCAACCACGCTGCAAGATTGCCGTGATACATCCAACCCTGGATGATGTCGGGGCTGATTTGCCGCGCTAAATCTCTCAGCTTGCGGATGGCTTGCCAAGTTGGTAAGCCACGCTTGCAATCAAGTGTGAAAACTTCGATACCCTCTGCCTGTAAGCGCGTACCGATAATGCCTACATCCATTAGCGAAATCACCACATGAATGAATTTTTGACGATCACGATGTGCGATTAGCTTGTTTAGCATTGCCTCGGCACCGCCAACTCCAAGATCAGTAATGACATGCAGAATGCGTATCATCGTGATGAAGGCAAAGCGTCATTACTGCTAGCCGAGATAGTTGGCTTGAGGATATAAACCTTACAAGCGCTACCCAGCAGACGAGACAACCCTCTACGCCACGACATCGGCAAGTGAGGCAGTAGCGTGTATCCCGAATAAAAAAGCCCCGTCGGAGAACAATGCGTCACGCTAAAACCGCCCGCCTCGAAACGCTTGCGCCATGCGCGTTCACGAAAGGCGAACAGCTCGGCGAAGCTGCCGGGATATTCGCCGTGTGGTGCCGGCCATAAGGCGCGCTTGATTAGACCAGAGAATCCACGGCGGCGGACGACGGACGCCACGTCGGGCAGGACTATCCCTTCGTTCTGGGGAGCGCCACGCACTACGCGCAGAGCCAGCCACGGGTAATGTGCCAGGCTGGTCCACAGCCGCCATACCGGCGTGGGCACGAGATGCAGGGCAAAACCCTCGGGAGCGAGCACGCGGCGCATTTCGGTAAACAATGCCTGCAGGGCGTCCTCCGCGATGTGCTCCAGCACATTCGAAGAAAAGACGACGTCCACTGTCCCGTCCGCGACGGGGAGGGTTTTTCCGTCATATCTCGCAACGTCGAAATAACGCTTTGTCCATCCGCCTTCGGTGTCGACATCGATCGACCTGACTTCAAAGCCCCATGACGCCAGGACAGCGGCCTGATAGCCATTGCCGCCGCCGATTTCCAGAATCCTGCACCTATCCGGAAAAAACTGGCGGATGGCATCGAGTTCGGCATGACGGACCCGCTCAAGATAACTATCTGAATGGGGTGTCATGGGCCTGTTTTCTGATAAACGTATTCGTCACAACCTGAACCAAGCACGGCAGTCAGGCCGGAACGGGTAAAGCGGCGCACCAGCGAAAAGCCATGCCCACGCAACAGCCGGTCTACTTCCGGTGGGGAGATCGATTCGTAGGGATAGCCGCCCAGCCAGTCATGCACGTCATGCAGAAATTCCATGCCGCGCATTTTTTTGTATTCCGCAACATATTTTTTGAAACTCCGTCCAGTAACGATGCAGCCCAGGCGGAAAAGCGTGACATAAATGGCGCGTGCGATTCCTTGTTGGCGCGGATTTTCCCTGGCGTACCATTTTTTTTCGGCGCGCCACAATCCGCAGTAAGGGGTCTTGCGGTACAGCGCAAAAGCGAACAGCCCGTTCGGTGCGACCATGGCAGCTGCCTTGCCGATGGCTTCCACCATGGCGCCGGTATGGTGGAGCACGCCCCAGGAATAAACGATGTCAAACGTTTGCTGCAGCTTGCCGGGCAAATCGAACACACTGGCCTGCATGACGCGATAAGGTTTATCCGCGCCATGCTTTGCCAATACGGCTTCTGTCGTCTTCACGGAATCGGCATCCAGGTCCGTCGCCACGATTTCTTTTGCGCCAAGCAGCAGCGCGGCAAACGAATGCAGACCGGATCCGCAACCGATGTCCAGAAAGTGTTTTTCCAGAACGCCCTGGTCGCCGAGGAGCTTTTGCAACCCTTCAACCGAGCTTCTGATACGGTCTTCGTCGATCAGGTCTGAATAGCTGGACCAATTTTCTCCAAACTTGAAATGGGATTCGACGGCTTTCAAATCATTCATGGGGTCGTCTCTTCGGGTCATATTTTGATTGCCGCGCAAGCTCT
>JALRCC010000215.1 GCA_023257495.1 Rugosibacter sp.
ATCTTTGGTTGATGTGATGAGGGTGTCTGCGCCCCAATCTGCGACAGGTTTTCCATCGCTCAGATAGCCCCACGTGGCGGCAACTGCTTTCATGCCGGCAGCGTGGGCCGCCAGGATGTCACGTTCGTCGTCACCAACATAAAGACAATATTGCGTCTGAACAGCTGCCATGCGTGCAGCCATGAGCAGGGGGGCGGGGTGGGGTTTTGGGTGAGATGCGCTATCACCAGCCACTAAACAGATGGTTCGATGCTGCAAGCCAAGCCCGTCAATCAATGGAGCAGCAAAGCGTAGTGCCTTGTTGGTGACAATTCCCCAGGGAATATTCAGACCATCCAGTAGATCAAGGCATTCGGCAATTCCATCGAAAAGCCGTGTTTCGTTGTGAACATTTTTTTCATAGAGGTCAAGAAAACGGTTTTGTGCTGCGAGATACATGGGACTTTCCGGGCCGATATTCATGCCAGCGAGAAGTAATTTTTTTGCACCGCCTGAAATGTGAGGACGTAATTCGGTCAACGGTAGTGGCGCTAGATTATGTTCGCTACGTAGTTTGTTTAGTGCGCCTGCTAGATCAGGGGCAGTGTCAGCGAGAGTGCCATCAAGATCAAAAAAAACGGCGGGAATATGGGTTGGCGCTTTAGTCATTCCGTTGCGCACGCAGTAGATAGTTAACCTGGGTGTTGGGTGTGAAGCTGCATTGCCGTGTGAATGGGTTGTAGTCCAAGCCAATGATTTCTTGTACGGTGAGCCCCGCCTGGCGGCAATAGGTGGTGAGTTCTGATGGTTTGATGAAGTGGCTGTAATCATGCGTGCCGCGTGGTAAAAGCTTGAGAACATACTCAGCGCCTAGCACAGCGAGCAACCATGCTTTGGGGTTGCGATTGAGAGTGGAAAAGAACACGTGTCCACCGGGTTTTACTAGGTCGGCACAGGCTTGAATGACACTCGCCGGATTTGGAACATGCTCGAGCATTTCCAGACAGGTGACAGCGTCAAAGCTGGCGGGTGCTTGTGCTGCCATTGCTTCAGCCGCGATGAGCTGGTAATTGACGGTTTTGCCGCTTTCAAGCAAATGAAGTTTGGCAACAGCGAGGGCTTTTTCAGCTAAATCAATTCCGGTAACGTTAGCGCCAAAGGTTGCCATGCCTTCGCTAAGAAGGCCGCCACCACAGCCCACATCGAGCACTTGCTTATCTTTCAGGTTGGTATGTCGTTCAATCCATTCAAGTCGAATAGGGTTGATGTCATGCAAGGGTTTGAATTCTGAATTGGGATCCCACCAGCGATGAGCTAGTTCGCCAAATTTTTTTAATTCAGCAGGGTCGGCGTTCAT
Source organism: Rugosibacter sp. (assembly GCA_023257495.1). Next base: position 1,337 of record JALRCC010000215.1, read on the forward strand.
TTTTTGCTCCATTGTTTTGCTTTCAGGTTAACAAAAAAAAGCCCTGCCAGGCAGGGCTTTTTTGACTGACAGGAGCAATTATTGAGCTTTGGTACCGATGATTTCGATATCAACGCGACGATCGGGCTGCAGGCAGGCAATGACTTTTTTGCTCTTTGGACCCTTGCAATCGTCTGGCTTCGTGACCGGCTGTGTCTTGCCTTTGCCTTCGGCGAAGATGCGGTTAGCATCGATGCCCTTGGCTACCAGGTAGGCTTTGACAGCTGCGGCGCGTTTTTCAGAGAGCTTCTGATTGTAAGCATCGCTACCGAAACGGTCAGCATGCCCTGTAGCGATAATCACCTCTAGGTTGAGGCCCTTCACGTCCTCTGCAAGTTTGTCCAGCTTGCCCTTGCCTTCGCTACGCAGATCAGCCTTGTTAAAGTCGAACAGGGCGTCAGCTGACAAGGTAACTTTTTGTGCCGCAGGTTTTGGTGCAGGTGCTGGAGCTGGGGCAGGCGCAGCGGGTGCCGGAGCAGCTTCGGCTTTCTTTACCAAGTCGGGATCGCATTCTTCGATTGCCATGGCGGGCGTCCAGTAGCCAGTGCGCCAGCACAAGCCGGTGCCGCTTTTGGCAACGTAGCCACGCTGATCAATGACATAACCCACGGTTCCGGCAGTATCAATGCCTGAAGTTTGTGCAAAAGCAGCAGCAGATAAGCCGAGCAATGCAGCTAACAGTACAGAGTGTTTAGCACGAATAATCATGATGAGGTCCTTTAGGGAGTTAATGAGATGAAAAATGAAAAAATACAGCCAGTAGTCAAAAACAATCTGAGTTTTTAATAAGCCAGTCGATTATGCCATATGTTTGCGTGTGCTGATAGTTGGTGTATATCAATGTTTGATGGCAAGCCATTATGCATCTGGAGCCTGCCCGCGACCCAAGTATGCGTAACATCATCTCTCCTCGTAGTGTAGACAAGATGAGAGGCAGGGTCAAAGCAGGGCTGTAGCATCCAGTCATCCAGGCAGACGGCACACAGGTCAGCTGCTTTGCCAGGGAGCAGAGAGCCAATCCGCTGATCAAGCCCCAACGCACGGGCACCATTAAGCGTAGCTGCCTGCAGTGCTTGATGCGCGGTGAATGCTGTTGGGTCTTCACTAATCCCTTTGGTGAGGAGGCTAGATAGACGCATTTCTTGAAAAATGTCGAGTCGATTGTTAGATGCGGCGCTCTCTGTGCCCAGTCCAAAGTTAATCCCTCGCTGATGCGTGTCGTTTATGTTGGGAATGCCGCTGCCAAGCTTGAGGTTCGATGTAGGGCAAAAGGCAATGTGGCAGCCTGTGAGGCTTAATTGATCAATTTCAGCGGCTTCGAGGTAGACGGCATGGACGGCGATGAACTGCGGTCCTAGCAGGCCGAGTGTATGCAGTCTTTGAATGGGGCGAACACCGTACTGCTTGATGCCCTCCGCAATTTCGTGGCGAGTTTCGTGTAGGTGAGTATGGATCGGGATTTCCAGTTGGGCAGATAAGGTGGCAATTTTCTCGAGGGTTTTGTCTGTCACTGTGCCAGGTGCCTGTGGTGCCAGACAAAAGCTTAATAAAGGGTGGTCTTTGCATGTGTCACGCAAGGCCAGCCCCTTTGAGAGGTAGTCATCGGCATCCGCTGCGTAGTTGGTTGGCTGTTCCAGCACAACGAGGCCTAGTGCTGCACGCATGCCGGATTGATGCACGGCATCGACTGCAGCTGTCGGAAAAAAACACATGTCGTTAAAGGTTGTGATCCCGCCGCGCAGCATTTCGGCACAGGCGAGGAGGGTTCCCGTGCGGACAAATTCCGCGCTGAGATGGCGAGCTTCAGCGGGCCA
>JALRCC010000180.1 GCA_023257495.1 Rugosibacter sp.
TGAGCGTTTCACGTTCAAGGCTGATGGCGCGCAGCTAGGGACGCCCATGATCCCGCCGGGCAAAAAGAAATTTGATGAAACCTTCGGCAAAACGGTCGAGATCTACCGGGAACAAATTCTGGTGCGACTGCCCGTGACCGCCGATGCGCCATTTACCCTCATCGTTGGCAGTCAGGGTTGTTCTGATCGTGGGCTGTGTTACGCGCCGATGGAGTCTGTCGTCAAACTTTCTCCAGCCGGTGCCAACTCGTCTCAAGTGACTGAATCAGTGCCTCCGGCCGTAAAATCGACGGCAGAAACCGACATGGGCCACATCGAAGCATCACTGGCCAGTGGCAATCTGCTGTTGATCCTGCCGCTCTTCTTGCTGCTGGGTCTGGGTCTGTCATTTACACCCTGTGTCTTGCCTATGGTTCCCATACTCTCATTCATCATCGTGGGAGAAGGAGCGCGCACCAGTCGTAGCCGCGGCTTTGTTCTTTCTCTGGCCTATGCGCTGGGCATGGCGCTGGTGTATACCGCACTTGGCATTGCCGCTGGACTGATTGGTGAGGGTTTGTCTGCAGACCTTCAGAGCCCCCCCGTACTCATTACTTTCGCGCTGTTCATGGCCTTGTTGTCGCTCTCCATGTTCGATGTTTACCAATTACAGGTGCCGCCATCGGTGCAGCTGAGGCTCACGCGTTGGTCCGAGCAGCAAAGAGCAGGGAAACTCGCTGGTGTGTTTGTGATGGGCATGTTGTCCGCGCTGATTGTAGGTCCTTGTGTGGCGGCACCGCTTGCCGGTGTGCTTGTCTACATCAGCCAGACCCGTGATGTGGTGATAGGCGGCAGTGCCTTGTTCGCGATGGCAGTTGGCATGAGTGTGCCGCTCCTTCTTTTGGGTGTGTCTGCGGGTGCCTTGGTGCCCAAAGCAGGTCATTGGATGCAAGCGGTCAAGCCCTTCTTCGGCGTGCTGATGCTGGCGCTGGCGTTATGGATGGTCGCATCATTGCTGCCTGATTGGGTGCTGATGCTGGGTTGGGGATTGCTGGGTGTGGCCTATGGTGCTTTCCTTCTGGTGTCTCGCCAACTGGGTATTCGCGGTCGCGCGATCGGTGTGGTCTTCCTCTTGTTGGGTGGTGCGCAACTGACAGGTTTTGCCACCGGCGGTCGTGATGCGTGGGCACCGCTTGCCCACTTGACAGGTAAATCGCACAAGAAGATGGCTTTCAAGCGTATTCGTTCTGTGGCCGAGCTGAACCAAACGATTGCAGCAGCGCGGGGCAAGCCCGTGATGCTGGATTTCTATGCCGATTGGTGTGTGGCTTGTCTGGAAATGGAAAAACTGACGTTCACTGATCCAGCCGTCAGTGCAAAGATGCGGGACATCTTGCTGTTGCAGGTAGATGTCACGGAAAATAACGCGGACGATAAAGCACTTTTGAAACGCTTCGGACTTTTTGGTCCACCGGGCATCATTTTTTTTGGCAGAGACGGTGAGCAGCTGCAAAAGCCCCGCGTCATCGGCTTCCAAGCTCCAGCCGTGTTCCTGCAATCTCTGAAGCAACTTGATTAACTCGGAGAGCGAGCAGTTCAGTCGGCATGCCGTGGCGGCCAGCCAACAAGGCAAGGTGTTGAGGCTTTCGTGCGCTGAGCACTCAGACCAAACGTGAGTGACTTAGAGCCTATCCCATTAGGCCGCTAGCGGCGTTGGCAGTACCTTGCCGTACGTCTGTACTGTCTGCGGTACTGCCGCCTTGCCATCGACCTAATGGGACAGGCTCTTAGTTATTGTCTTTCAGACGCGGATTGCTGCGTTTGGAATTTCGGTATTGGAAGAATCGACGAATCGCACCAACTTGCTTTCTGGCAAATCAGCCAAGATTTTGGAGGTACCATTAGCGCCGAAATATTTTTCTGAGGCTTGTGAAATATTACCTTTGATCTGAGCCTTCAGTGTCCAAAAAATCGTTTCAATTTTATCTTCTCCGATCTTCTTTGCTTCTAATTTTTCCTTTATAAATTCCTTCACGACAGGGCCCGTACCCAAGTATTTTTCGTGATCAGAATTTTTCAATTGCTCTGGCCTTGCGCGAGAAAAAACCAAGGTTTTGCCGACTTTTCCCTTGGGTGTAATGAATTTCTCTTGGCGACCTACAGCAACATCGTAGTTTATGGGCTCGTTATTTCCCTTATGAACGCTCAGATTTGGATTCCTGATTACAGGGGGAAGCAAGAATTTGCTCATACCGGCCCTCATTTAACAGTTCTGTTCACAGTCATCGGAAGATACGATTCCAGCTGTTCATTGTGCCGCTTGCATCCTCATGCAGGCGTGCAGCCGATCTCGCGCGACACCCCACTACACCTTGGCAAGCTGCCGAGCCGCATGCAAGCGTTCGTTTGGCGAGAGGCCCTCGGCAAACCTATTAGTGGTCTTTGGCTGCGTGACGTTCATCGAACAAAAGTTCACAAATCGAACCAATGACCTGTGAGTTTGCGGCAGGATCCAGTACTGAACCGCTCAATAGCGCGACCGCGCGCAGTGCGCGAGGCAAAAAGAAATGTTTGTACGCTCTGCCGCTATACAACGGCCTTCTGAAATCCGAGGCGAGGGTCAGAGCTTTCTGGCGACTTCTCTGGCAAAGTAGGTCAGCACGCCATCCGCACCTGCGCGCTTGAAGGAAAGCATGGCTTCCATCATGGTCTTGTCATGATCGATCCAGCCATGTTGTGCTGCTGCCTTGATCATCGCGTATTCGCCGCTGACCTGATAGGCGAAGGTAGGTACTTTGAATTCATCTTTGACCCGAC
>JALRCC010000253.1 GCA_023257495.1 Rugosibacter sp.
CGGAAAACAGCACCCGAATCCGCGGCGGTATGCGTGAACAGCGATTGTCCATCAATGACCAGCGGCGCGACGACAGGGAGTTCGGCTTCCCGCATGGCGGCGACAAACGCATGTTCTTCGGCGATTTGCGCATCCGACCAGCGCCCCGGCCGGTAGAACTTGGCGATCAGCGGCGCGCTGTCTTCAATGCCGATCTGCCAGACGCGGTTTTCATAACTGTTGAGCGCCATCAGGCTGCCGTCACAGCAAAAGCCGATACTTTCCAGCGCATCCAGAATGCATTCTGGCGTGAGGCCGCTGAAGGGAACGGCGGCGGCAGGCGACGAGGGCGACAAGGGGAACCCGTTCATTCAAGCCAGATGCAGCTGGCCATGCGCCCACTGACCCCATCGCGGCGGAAGGAGTAGAAGCGATCGATGTCACGCACCGTGCAAAAGTCGGCGCTGGTGATACGGTGGATATGCAGCGCATGGAGCCGCTGCCGGGCGAGCTGGTAGATGTCGCACAACCATTTGTCTTCAGCCAGTGGCGTGAACGCTTGCGCTGCCTGGGCATCGTGCGCCAAAAACGCATCGCGCACATCCGCGCCGACTTCAAATGCCGTCGGGCCGATCGCCGGGCCAAGCCAGGCCATCAATCGCTCGCCGGGAACCGCCATTGCCGCGACGCTGGCCTCGATCACGCCATCGGCCAGCCCGCGCCAGCCCGCATGCACGGCGCTGACCACGCTGGCCTGGTCATCGCACAGCAGCACCGGCAGGCAGTCGGCGGTGAGCACGGCGCACACCACGCCGCGCTGGCATGTGAAACTGGCGTCCGCCTCGACACCCGACGGCACTGCGCCGGCATCGACGCACAGCGTGCCATGCACTTGCGTGAGCCACGGCGGATCGGCCGGCAGGCTTTGCCGCAACAGCGCGCGATTGGCGGCCACCGCCGCGGCATCATCGCCGACATGCGAGGCCAGATTGAAGCTTGCCCATGGCCCCGTGCTGGCGCCCCCCTGACGCGTGGTGACCAGCGCATGCACGGCCGCCGGTGCGGGCCAGTCGGGGATAATCAGATTGTTCACGATCAGCCCTCCCTACGTAGAGTTTTTAACAGTTGTGCAAAATCGTCTGGCAGGGCGGCTTCCCAGGATACAGTGAGCTTGCTGACCGGATGCACCAGAGATAGACGCCAGGCATGCAATGCCTGCCGTTTGAAGGCATCGAGCAAGGCATCGCCGCTGCATGTCTTGCCGTAGACCGGGTCACCGGCCAACGGGTTTCCACGGGAGGCGAGATGCACGCGAATCTGATGTGTGCGCCCGGTTTCCAGTTGGCATTCGAGTAGCGTGCTTTTGGCGAAGCGTTCGCGCACCAAATAGTGTGTTCGTGCTTCCCTGCCACGGTTGTTTCCGCCGCGCACCACAGCCATTTTGGTGCGATGTACAGGGTGACGGCCTAGCGGCGCATCAATTGTGCCACCGTGCTCGATGATGCCCAGCGCCAGGGCCAGATAATGACGGTGCACGGTACGCGCTTGAAGTTGGCGCACCAGATCGGTTTGTGTGGTGAGGGTTTTAGCGACAACCAGCAAGCCACTGGTGTCTTTGTCCAGACGATGCACAATGCCTGCCCGTGGAATGTCTGCCAGTTGTGGCGCATGGTGTAGCAGGGCATTGAGCAAGGTGCCGTTGGCATTGCCATTGCCCGGATGCACCACCAGCCCGGCAGGTTTGTCGATCACAATCAACTCGTCGTCTTCAAACACGATGGTTAGCGCAATGGCTTCGGCTGCGTGGTCGTGTGTTTGCAATATTCCCTGCATGCCAGCCGAAAAATCAATCCGCTCTCCCCCCAGTACATGGCTCTTGCCTGCTGCTGGTTTGCCATTCAGTTGTATCAGGCCGGCTTTCAACCATTCCTGCAAACGGCTGCGCGAATGTTCGGGGTAGAGCTTGGCCAGTGCGGCGTCAAAGCGCATACCGGCATAGTCAGGGGGAATTGCCAGTGTTGTCGGCCGTGAGGCCACAGTTACGCTTGGGCTATAATCCGCCGGAATTTCTTGCGAGGCATCATTCATCATGCGTAGTTTAGCGGCAATCCGGCGAACACTCTCTTTAACCGCCCTGATCGGTGGATTCTTGTTCGCATCATTCCTCGCGGGATGTGGCGTTTTGCCCGAGCAAGTGGATGAAACCGCCAAGTGGTCCGCCGAAAAACTGTATACATCTGCCAAGGAGGCCATCAGCGAAGGTGGCTACGACTTGGGTATCAAGTATTTTGAAAAACTCGAATCACGTTTTCCCTATGGTCGTTACGCGCAACAGGCGCAGCTGGAAGTAGCCTACGCTTATTACAAAAAAGAAGAAACGGCTTCGGCACTAGCCGCCTGTGACCGGTTTATTCGTTTGCACCCGAATCACCCGAATGTCGATTATGCGTTTTACCTCAAAGGGCTTGCCAATTTCAATGAAGATCTCGGCCTGCTGGGCCATTTGAGCAACCAGGATCTCACCGAGCGTGACCCTGGAGCGGCGGCCGATTCTTTTGATGCCTTCAAAACTCTGGTCACGCGTTATCCCAAGAGCCGCTATACGCCGGATGCCACGCTGCGCATGAATTATCTCGTCAATGCATTGGCCTCGCATGAGGTGCATGTGGCGCGCTATTACATGAAGCGCGGTGCCTATGTGGCTGCACTCAATCGTGCGCAAGCCTCGATTAAAACCTACCCCAATGCGCCTGCCAATGAAGAGGCTCTTTTCATCATGGTGAAAGCCTATGACTTGCTGGGTGTGAATGATCTGCGCGACGATACCGAACGCGTCATGCGCAAGAACTTCCCCAAAAGCGAATACTATGCGCGCGGCTTGAATCGCACCGAACCGTGGTGGAAGCTCTGGTAGGCAACCAGACGACCACGCGCCTCTGCCATGGCAGAGGGCGTGCAGGCGGTTTTTGGCACGCACCAACCTTTTTAAGTTCAAGAGTAAATATCGAATGAATATCGACCGCATGCGCAAGGTGGACTACTTTGCTGGTATTCCCTTGTGCCTTGTGGCTACGCTCTGGGTACGTATTGCGGGATGCCTGCGAGGATGGTTGTGGCGCGATAAAGTCAGCCTACCAAAAAAGGTTTTGTTCGTTGAGCTCTCTGAAAT
>JALRCC010000060.1 GCA_023257495.1 Rugosibacter sp.
CGCGTTGCCCAACAGTTCTGCGAAGGCTTGAGGCGAATCCGGGAGACTCCACTCCAGCTTCTTGCATGCATCTTCGGCCTGTCAATCGCGGAGTAAAAAGATACCAAATGGCGCTGTAAAAGTGTACCAGTTGAGTCAATAAAAAAGAGGTGTCGCCTCTCGGTTTTTCGCTTCTGATTTTTCTTTATTGGGTTTTCGGGCGCAGCGCAGCGGAGCCCGCCCCCCAGCATTATTTATATCGGCTCGGCTGCCTCCTTGTCTTCCGTCCTGGATTTCACGCCATGCTTTTGCCGCTTCTTGCTCGTGGCTAGCCGGTACGACTCGCCATTCATTTCCAGGATATGCACATGATGGGTTAACCGGTCGAGCAAGGCACCGGTCAGCCGTTCCGACCCCAGTACGCTCGTCCATTCGTCAAACGGCAGATTCGAAGTCACTATTGTTGCGCCATGCTCGTAGCGCCGGCTGAACACCTCGAACAATAGTTCCGCGCCCACTGCGGTGAATGGCACATACCCCAGCTCATCGATGATCAACAACTTCACATTGGCCAGGTGCTTTTGCAAGGTGCGCAGCCGCTTCTCATCCCTGGCTTCCATCAATTCATGCACCAGGGCCGCCGCCGTTGTAAAGAACACGCTTATCCCTTTCTGGCATGCCGCCAATCCAAGCGCCAGCGCGGTGTGCGTCTTGCCCACGCCTGACGGCCCCAGCGCAATGATGTTCTCGCGTTTGTCGATCCATTCGCAGCGCATCAACTCCAGCACCAGGGATTTGTTCAAGCCCGGCATCGCGGCAAAGTCGAATGTGTCCAGGCTCTTGGTCACAGGGAATTTCGCCAGCCGGATGCGCCGTTCCGTATTGCGCCGTTCCCGGTCGATGCGTTCCAGTTCGCACAGCCGCAATAAATAGCGCGGATAGTCGACGCCTTCCCGTGCGCATTCGATACCGACCTTCTCATATTCCCGGGCAAAGGTCGGCAGCTTCAATACCTTGAAATGGTTGAGCAGCAAGACTTGCGGCGCCACCGTTGTGGCCGCATTTCCGCTTGGTGCCGCTGCTGCAGAAATATCGTTGTTCATCGCGCACCTTCTGCCGTCGGCTGCTGATTTGCGCGGGGCCGGTGCAGCAATCCCAAATACGCACGCGGTTCGGTGGATCCAACATTGGCGCTGGGCAGATACGGGTACAGCGTCAAGTCGAGCTTGGCTGGGCGCTGCTCGATGGCGCACAGGATCAAATGCTTGACGGCGTCAAAGCCGACCGCCCCCAAGCCGATGGCCTGCTTGATGGCGTGCTCGACTTGCGTCAGACTGAAATGCTCCAGCAAGCGCAACACTTGGATATATTCACGGCGGCCGCGCGTTTGCATGCGCGCCTCCAGCACCCGGCGCAAACGGTCGAACACGTCCGGCAGCACCCAGTCCTGCAAGGGGGCGGCCTGGTCGAGGGCGCGAGGTTTGTGCTCCAGCAGGGCGAGATAGTGCAAGGGGTTGTAGATGAACGCTGCTCGCTCGTAGCTACGCGCATGGTGTGCAATGATGTCGCCGTTGATGCAAATTTCCACGCGGTCGACATACCCTTTGACCAGCACTTCCCGATGGCCGTATTCGGTGGGCACCGAGTAGTCGTTGCTGCGGTAACGTACCAGCGACAGCGACGACACGCGGGTGGCGACCTTGTGGCAGGCATCAAAGGGCACATGGGGCAATGCCATGAAGGCGGCGGTGTCGCGTTGCAGGCGTTGGGCAATGGTTTCGGTTTCACCGCGCAGTTTGGCTTGCTGGCGCTTGGTGCAGCCATCTGCCAGCTTGGCATTGAGAGCGGCGAAATCACTGGCTACCGGCAGCGGCACCATGAAGTGCCGGCGGCTGTAGCCAACCAGCCCTTCGACATTGCCTTTGTCGTTGCCCTTGGCGGGCCGGCCGAATTTATCCTCGAACAGATAATGGCTTTGCAGTTCAGCGAATGCTTTGGTGCGCAGCCGTTTGCCGTCGCCGAGAATCTTGGCCACCGCGATCTTGGTATTGTCGTAGAGGATGGATTGCGGCACGCCCCCGAAGAAAGCAAAGGCGGCGACATGGCCGTCTAGGAAGGCTTCGGTGTCCTCAGTCGGATAGGCTTTGACGAAGCAGCCATCCGAATGCGGCAAGTCCATGCAAAAGTAATGGAAGCGCACCTTCTTGCCGGCAATGAATCCGTCGGCCTCGCCGAAATCGACTTGCGCATGGCCGGGGCGATGTGCCAGCGGCATGAACATTTCCTTGTGCCGGGTGGCTGTCTTGTAGACGTAATTGCGCACGATGGTATAGCCGCCAGTAAAACCATGTTCGTCGCGCAGGCGCTCGAGTATCCGGATAGCTGTATGGCGCTGTTTGGCATGCACCTGCTTGTCGGCTTCGAGTATGGCATCGATGATGCCGGTGAAGCCGGCAAGCTTGGGTGAGTCGGGTTCTTTCTTACGCTGGTAACCGGGAGGCGCGGCGTACTGGCAAATCTTCTTGACGGTCTTGCGATGGATGCCGAACAGGCGGGCGGCTTCCCGCTCGCTCATCTGATCGACCATCACGGCGCGTCGGACTTTGGCATAGAGTTCCACTGAGTACATCCTTTCCGCCTTTCCTGATAACCCGGGGGCCGTCAGGATAAGCTGGGACTGGTACACTTTTACGCCGCGATTTGCCGCGGAATTCAGCGCGTTTCAGTGGTACATTTTTACACCGCTATTTATACCTCCAGGCCACGCTTGGAGATACCTGGCTTGCCCTCGTGGTAGGCCAGAATTTGGTCGATCACCGCAGACTGGCTGCTGAAAACGGAATGGGGCTTGCCAGCGGGGCTCTTGCCCAACAACACTGTGACCATGGCGCCAATGATGTTCAGATACGTCATGTGCGCCCGTGGCCCCGGGTCCTGCGGCTTGTTCAACTGCTCAGCCATTGCGTCACGTTCGGCAAGTAGCTCGTCTCGTTCGGTGCGGAGCTTGCGGTATTCATCAGCGGCCTTTTCAAGTCGAGCACGTAACGCGTCACGATCAGCTTGCAGTGACCGGTAGGCATCTGCGTTGATCGCCGAATGGGTGCTGCGCTCGATGTCGTCAAATAAGAAAGCGGGCTTGTCAGACGGGAATTGGGCTGCAATCCAGTCTTTGAGATGCTGGCGCGAGACGTGTCGACGCTCGTTGGCGACATGTTCATCGACGACCTTGCCGTTTTCCCGGCTGCAAGGGAGCAGGCCCTTTTCGATCGCGTCGTGGATGGCCCGGCACCGCGGCTCAAGGCACTTGATGTAAGGGTGCTTGTAGACGCCCCGA
>JALRCC010000061.1 GCA_023257495.1 Rugosibacter sp.
ATGTTGACTGCGGTAGATGAGCTGGGTGTATCGGGAATTGCCGGCGTCGAATGGGACGCGGTTGAATTGCCCTCGCAGTTCATGGAAAACTTTTGCTGGGAATGGGATGTGCTGCAGCACATGACGGCGCATGCAGACACCGGCGCTCCATTGCCACGCGCGCTGTACGACAAGATGATCGCCGCAAAAAATTATCATGCCGGACTGCAGATGCTGCGTCAGGTTGAGTTCTCGCTGTTCGACATGCGGCTGCATCATGATTACGATCCTAACGGTCAGCAATCCGTGGCCGACCTGCTGGCAGAGGTTCGACACAAGGTCGCCGTCATCATTCCACCGGCCTTCAATCGCTTTCAGCATTCGTTCTCGCATATTTTTGCGGGCGGCTATGCAGCGGGCTATTACAGCTACAAGTGGGCCGAGGTGCTTTCTGCAGACGCCTATGGCGCTTTCGAAGAAGCGCAAGGCGATCCGAACCGACTGGCAGAGACGGGGCTGGCATTTCATCGCGAAATTCTGTCGGTGGGTGGCTCGCGACCAGCACTGGAATCCTTCACCGCCTTTCGTGGCCGCGAACCCAGTATCGATGCACTGCTGCGGCATAACGGCATGGTGCACGCCGCCTGAATGTCATGACGCGCGTCGACTTTCACAGCAAAGTACCGGACAAGCTTTTGTATGCCTGCCGGCTGATACGCAAGGCACGTGCCGCCGATATGCGCGTCGTGGTATTCACTCGGGACCGTGAGCAGCTCAATGCCCTCGATGAAGCGCTCTGGACTTTTTCGGAACAGGATTTTCTGCCGCACGTCTCGGCAAATGATCCGCTTGCATCGCAAACGCCCGTAATCCTGAGCGATGATGCCGAGGCTGCGCTTCCGCATCATCAGATACTGATCAACCTATCGGGCCAGACGCCCGCCCATTTCGCTCGCTTTGAGCGTTTGTTTGAAATCATTTCGACTGACGAAGATGATCTGGCCGCCGGACGGGAGCGTTACCGGCAATACCAGCAACGCGGCTATCCCCTCACCCATTTCGTGGCAGAAAAAACATGAGCGATATGAATCACACGACACGCGCGGACGACAATAACGATGCGGATATCCCCGTACTGACTGACATCATTGATGATGCGGCAGGTGCCGCTGCAGTCCCGGCATCTGCGCCTTTGACGGCGAATACTGACTACCACCTTGCGCTTCCTCTGCCCTCGCTGCAGCAAATCGAAGCCGAACTGACAGCGCGCCTGAACGCCGAACTGGCAATGCAGATCCCCGTGCTGCTCGAAGCCGCACTACGCGAGCACCTGCCGCGCGCAATAGGCGCAAAACTGCAGGCCGAGCTGCTCTCCGCGCTGGCCAATGCCTTGCCGGGTGCCGCGCAAAATGCTGCTGCGGAACTTTCTTCCACGCTGGCGTTCGAAGTGGGTGGGCTGCTTGAACAACGACTTGAAGAAGAAGTGCGCCGTGCGGTGTCGGATGAAATCGCACGGATATCAACAGACCATCAGATCCCGCGCTAAGACGTCATGACGTCTTGTGTCGCGCATAAAAAATTGAATACTCCGTGGCATAAATGACGCCCATTTCATGCACAGTCTTTTTACAATCCTGACTTACGTTACAGCGGCCACGCCACCATTGAGCCGCTTATCTCACAGGATGTTTTAATGAAAGTCATCGTTCTTGGCGCGGGCATCATCGGCACCGCTTCCGCCTGGTTTTTGCAAAAAGCGGGACATGAGGTCATCGTCGTCGATCGCCAGTCCGGCCCCGCCCTCGAGACCAGCTTCGCCAACGGTGGTCAGATCTCGGTCTCTCATGCCGAACCCTGGGCGAATCCTGCCGCACCCCTGAAAATCCTGAAGTGGCTGGGCCACGAAGATGCGCCACTGCTGTTTCGTCCGCGCGCAGACTGGCTGCAATGGCGCTGGGGTATGGCGTTCCTGCGCGAATGTACCGCCGATCGCACCGCGCACAACATTCGGCACATCGTTGCCATGGCCGAATACAGTCGTCAGACACTGCACATGGTACGTGCCGAAACGGGCATAGATTATGATTGCGAGACGCGGGGCATTGTGCATTTCTATACCGACGAAGCAGAATTCCGTCAGTCGCTTCCCGCAGCAAAACTGATGCGCGAGCTGGGGTGTCCACGTCAGACGATCAGCGCCGATGAGGTGGTTCGCATAGAACCTGCATTGGCAGCCATACGTCACAAGATCGTGGGTGGCGATTTCACTCAGACGGATGAATCTGGTGACGTCTACAAATTCACCACCGGGCTTGCACAACGATCAGCGTCGGCGGGCGTCGATTTTCGTTTCAATACCATGGCCACGCGCTTGCTCACCGAAGGTGCCGGCAGCTCGAAGCGATTGACAGGCGTGGAAGTGATCGATGCCGAGGGACGACATCAGGTACTCCATGCCGACAGCGTACTGATTGCGATGGGCAGCTTCAGCACCACGCTGCTCAAACCATTGGGAATTCCACTGATGGTTTATCCCGGCAAAGGTTATTCGGCGACCTTTGAAGTGCGCGACCCGGCACTCGCGCCCAAGGTGTCACTCACTGATGACGGACACAAGTTGGTGATCTCGCGACTGGGAAATCGTTTGCGAGTTGCCGGCACCTGCGAAATCAATGGCTATTCACGAGAACTCAATCCAGCCCGCTGTGAAGCCATTACCCGCCGTACCCGTGAGTTGTTTCCCGATGCCTGCGACTACGATCATCCGGTGTACTGGAGCGGGCTGAGGCCGCTGACCCCATCGAATGTACCTTGCATAGGCGCGACACGCCTACCCAATCTGTTCCTGAACACGGGCCACGGCACGCTGGGCTGGACCATGGGCTGTGGCTCAGGCCGCGCGATTGCCGACATCATCTCCGGACGGCGTCCCGATCTTGATTTTGCATTCATGGGCATGGAGCGACTTGAACAAGGGCCAAAACTGAGCGCCGTACCAGCACGCTGATCGGGTAAGCTTGCAAATCAACGATAATTCCGTTTTCCATTCCGGAGGATATCCATGCAGCTCACCCGAATCGCCCTCTCCCTGATCTTGTTTGGTGCCGGCAGCGCGCAGGTCATGGCGCAGGAACAAGTGGTAAAAATTGGTCATGTCGGCCCGCTCTCGGGCCAGATTGCGCATCTGGGCAAGGACAATGAAAACGG
>JALRCC010000074.1 GCA_023257495.1 Rugosibacter sp.
ATGTGACGCCGAAAGAACACCTCGGCCTGCCCGACAAGAACGACGTAAAAGACGGCATCATGGCTTACAAGATTGCTGCCCACGCGGCTGATCTGGCCAAGGGCCACCCCGGCGCGCAGGTGCGTGACAACGCGTTATCCAAAGCGCGCTTTGAATTCCGCTGGGAAGACCAGTTCAACCTTGGCCTTGACCCGGATAAATCGCGCGAATTCCACGACGAAACTCTGCCCCAGGACGGTGCTAAAACCGCACACTTCTGTTCAATGTGCGGGCCGCATTTCTGCTCCATGAAAATCACCCAGGATGTGCGCGACTACGCCGCCACGCTCGGCGTCTCGGAAGAGGAAGCCTTGAATAAGGGGATGGAAGTTAAAGCCATCGAGTTCGTTAAAAGCGGTGCGGAACTGTACAAACGCGCTGCCAGCTAAATTTCGCCAATTTTCGTCAATGTCGTGACAACAGCGGTAAAGGCATCCGCCAAACACGCCCCCAGCTGCAGGCCCGGCTGTGGGGCGTGTTGCATTGCGCCGTCCATTTCTTCGCTCAATAAACCAGCCAATGTCCCTTGCCAGCATTTGACGGCAGATTACCGCTGCGCCATCTTTGGCTTGCCACAACGCCCCGCCTGCTGTGGCGGTTTGCAGCCATCTTTCGAGATGTGTGGCGACACCCGCGCCGCTGCGCTCATTTGGCTAACGCAACTGGAAATGGCCACTGCGCCTTGATATCCAACGTTTGATCGCATAGACAAATGGCGCAGAGAAGGTTTTTCAGCATGTTAGACTCGTGCCAGACTTTCTATCGCTTATAACGTCGGCTTCCTCTTATTTCATGGACTTTTATCCACACCTGCAAGCCTTGATTCTGGGGCTGATTGAAGGGCTTACCGAGTTTTTGCCCATTTCATCCACCGGCCATCTGATTCTTGCCGGTTCTCTGCTTGATTTTAACGACGAGCGCGGCAAGCTGTTTGAGATTGTCATCCAGTCCGGAGCGATTCTCGCCGTATGCTGGGAATATCGTCAGCGCCTGGCGCAGATAGGGCGCGATGTGTGGCAAAAAAGCGATGTAGCAGCAAACTTGGCCGCGCGGCGATTTGTCCTCAATATCGCTATCGCTTTTATGCCGCTGGCTGTTCTTGGGCTGATATTTGGCAAAACCATCAAGGCGCATTTATTTACTGCACCGTTCGTCGCCAGCTTGTTAATCCTGGGCGGGTTCGTTATTTTGTGGGCAGAGCGGCGCACGCATACGGTGCACATCCATACGATGGAAGCACTCACCCCGCGTGATGCACTGGTGATGGGCTTGTTTCAAGCACTCGCCTTGCTTCCCGGAACATCACGCTCGGGCGCCACGATTATTGGTGGCCTGCTGTATGGTTTGTCGCGCCGCGCGGCAACCGAGTTTTCATTCTTTCTGGCCATGCCTACGCTGATTCTGGCCAGCATGTATGAGCTGTATCGCGACCGCGCACTGCTCAGGTGGCAAGATCTTGATTTATGGATTATCGGTTTTGTCACGGCGGCTGTGTCTGCCTTCGTCTGCGTGCGCTGGCTGTTGCGGTTTATTGCGCACCACGATTTCACCCCGTTTGCCTGGTATCGCATTGGCTTTGGTTTGCTGATTCTCGCCTCGTGGCACTGGGGCTGGGTGACGTGGGCCGCTTGATTTAATTGAGGTAAGGCTGACATGATTCTCTACCTGCACGGTTTTACCAGCGGCCCGCAATCAGTCAAGGCGCGCGCGCTCGGCGAGCGCATGGCAGCGCGCGGGCTGGCGGCTGATTTCGTTTGCCCGCAACTGCCCGCTTCGCCTGCGGCGGCGATAGCGCTGGCGGAGCAGATTATTGAGCAGCATTGTGGGCAAAATCGCGAGCAACATCGAAAAGTCGGCGGTGGTGATACGCCATGCGGTGGGGTCAATCACGCAAAAATAACGCTGGTCGGCTCTTCTCTCGGCGGCTTTTACGCTACCGTGCTGGCCGAAAAATTCAATCTCAACGCCGTGCTGGTAAACCCTGCCGTGATCAATCAATTGCCGATGGACAACTTTATCGGCACGCACCAGTGGCTATATACCGGCGAGCCGTTTGAATTCACCGCACAGCATATTGCCGAGCTGCGCGCACTCGAATTGCCGCGCTTAAGTCAGCCAGATCGTTTTTGGCTGATGCTGGAGGAAGGTGATGAAACGCTGGATTATCAGTTGGCCATAGCGTATTACGCCGGTGCGCGGCAAACCGTGCTGGCCGGGGGCGACCACAGCTTTACACGCTGGAATGATTATCTGGACGAGATTATCGACTGGAGTGCTGCGCCGCGCGCTTAAAAGTTATAGCGCATCCCCAACTGTACGCCCGAAAGGGTGAGGTCGTCGCCGCGAAACCCGCTGGCGGTTTTGCCAAAATCATACCCGCCACCACCGTGGCTGGCGGTTTTGGCGTCATTTTTCAAGTGTGCGATGGTGGCGCGGAGCAACGTGTGTTTGGATAAATGGTGCTCATAACCCAACGAGTACAAGGTTGCGCCCGTATCGGCGCCACTGCTAAAACGGCTGCCCGGCACACCCAGGCTGCTGCCTGAAATATCCCCCGCGTGATAGCGCTGGCCGGTGATCTTGCCGTTGGCTGACACATTAAAAGTACCACCTAACCCCCAAACCGTTTGCTTTGCGTCGCCCAGGCTGCCGCCGGCGCGGGTTTGGCCTACCAGCGCGCGCACGGTGGCATTGCCAAAATCAACCATGCCACCTAAGCGGGATTCCGTCAGGGTTTCGCCCTCACCCACGCCCACCAAGCCGGACACGGTCAGCTCGTTTTTTTCACCCACGCGCTCGAACACGCCGCCTATCCACAGTGGACCGTGGGCATAGTTCAACCCTAGGGCGACGGAGGACGTGTTAACGTGGGCATCGGGCACGTCTGACTTGTTTTCATTGGCTGAATATAAAACGGTGGCTTGCAGATCAGCCAGCACAGGTGAAATATAAGCTATGGCGCTAGGTGTATTGGTGTCAAAGCGCGATGAGGTTACCGCTGAGCGCGCGCCGGAGTTGGTAGCCAACGCGCCGCCCAGCTTGCCCATCAACGCATTGCCGCTGCCTATGCCGTCATTGGTGGTATTCACGTCCAGCGTGATGGCCAGCATCCGCGCCGGCCCAGCAAAGCGCCCCAGGAGCACCTTGCCGAACGGGCTGGATAATCCCACAAAACTGCTGCGGCTGGTGCCGATTGCCCCGCCGATGTCAAAGCTGACATTCGATTCAAACTGAAATAGAGCCGTCAGACCATTGCCCAATGCTTCGGTTCCTTTAAAACCCAGCACCGCGCCATTGGTGGAAACTCGGCTGTAGCGCAGCGCCGATGGTGCTGTTGGGTCGTTTGTTTTGCCACCGCGCACCGAGATTACGTCAAACGAGGCATCCGCATTGCCATACACCGTGACATTGGATTGCGCGCAGGCAATGTTCATTGTGCCGGATAGGCCCGCACAACATGCCAGTGCGAGCAAGAAACAAGGGCTTTTCATCAAATTGAGCAGTGGGAGAAAGGTTGAAGCGTGCTGATTCTAACCCCATGGCGCATGACGTTGTGCCAGAAAAATGACTGCCGTGGCATGGCGCGTGCCAGCGCCGATAGTCAGGCGAAAAAAAGGCACCCTAAGGTGCCCTTTTTAACTGCTCTGGGTTAAGCCAGATTAGAACGCGTGACGCAGGCCGAATTGCAGACCAGAGACTTTAACGTTGTCGCCAGCAAAGCCGGACGAGTTGTAGCCGAAGTCATAACCACCCGCACCATTGGTAACGGTGCTGCTGTCGTTCTTCAGGTAAGCGTAGTTAGCCTTCAGCATGGTGCGCTTGGAGAGGCTGTGCTCATAGCCCAGCGAGTAGAACTTGGCGCCGGTGCTGTCAATACTGCCGCCCGAGTCAAGATCAGCGGCTTTGTAGTACTGAGCGGTGATCTTGCCGTTGGCTGATACGTTGTACGTGCCACCCAGACCCCAGACGTTTTGCTTAAGTTCGCCCGTGCTGTCTTGAGCCTTGGTACGGGCATAAATTGCACGCACAGTGGCATTGCCGAAGTCATACATGCCGCCCAAGCGCATT
>JALRCC010000140.1 GCA_023257495.1 Rugosibacter sp.
CGGCTGCTGATCCGCAAGTGGTCTTGCTTTCTGTTTATTAATGTGAAAGAGTTTTCCTTCATGTTTTTTTCAGGAAAAAAATGACAGGCCGTTTGTGGCAGTCTGCAAAAAGTGCATCATGCCAAAGCCAGCAACGAACAGCCGCCAAAGCGCTGTCTTGCGTTCTTTCTGTGCCAGACTTTCTGAGCGCGCCACATCGTAAGGATGGGCCCGATAGCCAATAGCCGCAATAGCTTCGAGTAATTTGGAGAGTTTCGTTATCCGCGTATCCCAACGCACTCGAGCACGGCGTGTGGTGTAATTGATATCAACCGCAGTCACACCCGGCTGGCGGCGCAAATGCGCCTCGTTAAGCCAGACACAGGCAGCACAGGTGATGCCTTCAAGTATCAGTGCCGCTTCTTGCTCGTGCTCTCCAGCCATCTGAACAAAACTTTTCTGCACCGTGGGATGATCAAATAAACCCAGTGCATCCAGGGCGATGGGCAACGCTTCGCGAGGACTTTCCGGCAACGCATCGCGGTGACGGTAGTATTCAGTGAGGTGATTACTGACAATCGCCTGCGCCACGGCCTCACACCCAGTACAGCAAAGCGCGCGCGGTACGGCATCAATGGTGATGAAAATTTTTGTTTCCGGGGGAACGGGCAATCCGCAGTGATAGCAGAAAACATCTATGGATTCGATAAGACGCTCCCCAGAACTGGCTTGAATCTGCCAATGACCTGCGAATAATCTGCCAACGGACAGCGCAGATAAGCAGATCAATTAAAGCGGATCAATTAACGTGCAATGAGTAATGCATCGGTAACCAGAGATTCCGTATAAGCACAGAACACAAAATGACTCGCCACGACAGTCATGAAAATCTGGAAAACCTGGGGTGGCTGATGGGACTCGAACCCACGACAACCGGAATCACAATCCGGGACTCTACCAACTGAGCTACAGCCACCACTGTTACATTTGCCCGTTCAAGGCCTACAGGGCAAGGCTGCTATTATGCGAGATGACAGCAAAAGAATCAAGTTCCCCGTGCATTCATCACGCCTATATCATCGGCTGGAACAGCACATCCAGATCATCCGCCGTAATCAAGTGCCCACCGCCTTCTTCATTACCCTCGACGGCGGAGCTCGTGCGCATTAACAGGTCAGCCATACCGCGCTTACGGTTTTGCAGTGCGAATATTTTTTCCTCCACCGTTCCCTGCGTCAATAGTTTGTAAACAAATACGGATTTATCCTGGCCAATGCGATGAACACGCGCTGTAGCCTGTTCCTCAACTGCCGGGTTCCACCAGGGATCGTAGTGAATCACTGTATCAGCCGCAGTGAGATTCAAACCCGTGCCACCTGCCTTGAGGCTGATAAGGAACAAGGGGACGCGACCTTCTTGAAAATAGCGGATGGGCGTCTCGCGGTCGGTCGTCTGACCGGTAAGTTTGACATAGGCAATGGCCTTGGCCTTTAACGCCTCTTCGATGAGTTCAAGCATCGAGGTAAATTGAGAAAACAGCAACACCTTACGGCCTTCATCCAACAATTCTTCCAGCATCCCCATGAGGGTGTCCAATTTGGCAGAGGGGACTGCGCCTTTTTTGACGAGGGATTCTGTCGTCGGCAGCTTGACCAGGCGTGGATCGCAGCAAACCTGGCGAAGCTTTAACAGCGCATCGAGAATCATGATCTGGCTACGCCCTGCCTCTTGCTGGGCAAGAACCTGGCGCAGCTTTTTATCAAACACCACACGCAGGCTTTCGTAGATATCTCGCTGCCCCCCTTCAAGCTCAACCCAACGCACAATTTCTGTTCGTGGTGGCAGGTCTTTCAACACCTGCTCTTTTGTTCTGCGCAGCAAAAAAGGTCTGACTCTATCTGCTAGACGATGCCGCACCTCGTCGTCGCCCGTTTTTTCAATCGGCATGCGGTAGAGCTTTGCAAATTGCTGGGCACGTCCCAAGAAGCCTGGCATGAGAAAATCAAACTGTGCCCACAGCTCGCCCAGATGATTTTCCAGCGGTGTCCCGGTCAAAGACAACCGATGCCTTGCCTTTAATTGACGCGCGACTTGGTGCGCCTGCGCCTTCGGGTTTTTGATGAACTGCGCCTCGTCCATCACCAACAGATGGTAGTCCTGTGCTAACAGAACCTCACGGTCACGCACGAGCAATGGATAGGTCGTCAGGATAATATCGGCCGTGGCGATCTCGTCAAATTGATCTGCCCTATTCTTGCCGTGTAACACCAGCACTTTCAGCTCAGGCGTGAACTGGGCAGCCTCATTTTTCCAGTTAACCATGAGGCTGGTAGTTGCCACAACAAGACTGGGCTTGTCGGCGCGGCCAGAGGCTTTTTCCAGATGCAGATGAGCCAGCGTCTGGACCGTCTTGCCCAAGCCCATATCATCGGCGAGGATGCCTGCCAGGCCATATTCGCGCAAAAATTGTAGCCAGTTGAGCCCCACTTGCTGATAAGGCCGCAAAGTTGTCATAAAACCAGAGGCAGGAGGCTGATGTGTCATACCGGAAAAATCTCGCAGCTTTTTGGCCAGCATGCGCAGCTCATCACTACCGATCCACTGTGTCGCATGATCTTCCAGCCCAGCCAGGGCGGAGGCATGGTGCCGTGCCAGGCGAGGCCGATCGTCATCCAGAAACTCCAGCAGCGGCAATAACCACGCTTTGAGTCGCCCCGCTGGCACAGGCAGAATACGACGTGCATCAATCGCTATCGGAATGCTGACGTCATCCTCCAGCGCGCGCACCATGGCCAAAAACTTCGGCTGATCGTGCAACAGACGTAAAAGCGGTGGCACCAGGCTGACCCGCTCGCTGCCCACCATCACACCCAGATCAAGATCAAACCAATCACTGCCCGCTTCCTTGACACCAACAAACCACTCATCTGCCGCCGTCAAGTGAAAAGGAAAGTCTTCTGCCAAAGTAACGGTTATCCCCGCTTGCTCCAGTGCATCCATGCCAGTATCCAGAAAGGACATCCAGCCTTCGGCATCGCTTCGTCCCGGCATGAGGCAGTCATCCAGCTCGGCGGTCTGATACCCTGGCAAGCGCTGTCGATAACTTTCAAAACCCAATGCTTGCAAGGACGCCCATACCTCACTTTCAGTCGTCAGGTCACGCAACAGCGTTTCCCATTGTCCTGCCGATTTTTTTCGCCGCATCATGGGAGCAGGATGCTCACTCCCCATCACGTTGACACCCTCCGGATACCGAAACTGCAAGGTGGCAACGGCATGTGTCTCCGGTGTGCCCTTTGCCGAAAAGCTGCGAAACTGCCTTGCCGTCAAGGTTAAATAGGCCTTGGGTTTGCCTGCGGCAATACTGTCAGGGGCATCGGGTAGCGGCAAGCTGACACCTTTTTGCTGGGCAATACGCGACAGTTGCTGACGCACCAAAGGCGCATCCGCTTCATTCAGCGCTGGTGCTGTCAGTATTTTTTTCAATAACGCTTCAGGCAGAGCGGAATTCAGCTCACCAATCTGGCAATTCGCAGGGTCAAAATAGAACAAAGGCCAGGTCGAAATTACCTCCAAAGGTTCAGGCAAACGTACACTCGCCTGCTGCAAACCCGCCAGATTACGTTCCCAGCCCAGCACCAAAGGCAGTGGCTGGCCCTGTTGTATGGGTTGAGTCAGCGTACCATCCGGATACAACCTGCCGGTACGCAGTGCTTGGCGCAGCAATAACGCACCCGTCTCGCCCGTCAGCTCAACATCATCTTGATAATGGAATGTGGTTCCCGCTTGTAAAGCGATAAACAACCGTAACGGAGGCACATCCTCATCAAGAATAAACTCGCGATGACTACGCATGCTGCCTAAATCGTAAGGCTGCGGCTGATAAGTCACCGGCTTACTCAGCCCACCGGTTTTAGTCTGTCGACTTTTGCCCAATGCCAGCCGCATCGCCTGCCCTCGCCGCAATAAATACACTACCCGCTGGGGCAACGCTTTTTTGCTTGGCGCAGGCAAATCGATCACCGGCGGTGTGTCTTCCAGCTCGTCCAACCATTCAAGAGCAGCCGTGCTGGGCTCCGGAAAAGCTTCTGCGCTCAGCCCCCCTTCCTCAGTCGGCACCAAACCTGCCTGCTGGTAATACACCCATAGCGCTGCCACGGCATGTTTGCAGTCCATACCCACCGGGCAAGTGCAATCGTTATCTACCCCCCGAATAGCACCGGTTGGCGTCAGTGACAGCCATAAATCGACTTGATAGGGCGGCTGAACACTGCCCTGCACGCTGGCTTCCACGTGGATTTCCAGAGCATCCCTCTCAACAGACAGCAGCGAAACTCGCCCCTCTGCTGCATAGGCCAAGCCGCGTTGTACCGTGACAGGGCCATACTCGCTATCCAGTTCGGCCAGATAACCCGTGCTTTCCGAGAGTGTGCTTGACATAGAGTAATACGCCTAAAAGGGGCTTGGAAGATACCACATAGCCCCCTCGCCGTCTCACCAACGCCGACTTTTCATGGAGTATTCAGCACATAAGGCAGTATGAGTTGGCAGGCACTGGGCCGCGCAAGACTCGTCGTCGCATGCCAACGTGCTGGATCCGCAAAAATCATGCAGCAAGGACGGCGCAACAACCCCTCCAAAATACTCACAAGAACCGAAAAGCACGGCTTTTTTTTGGCTTTTCCACCGCTTTCAATTTCAAATAAAACCTACTATATACAGTGAAGGTTATGAATCAGATCACAAGATAGCCATATAACTGGCTGTTTTACATGCAATTTAATTTATCACTTTGCTCTTTAAAAAAGCTGCGGTATGCTGTTTCAAAATACATAAAAAATAAGCTGATTCTCGACACATTCGTACCGTTTTTTTGTACCGTTTTTTCAATTTTTTCACCCCTTTTCCAGCCTAGGCTGCATCCTCATTTTCATCGGGAGACAACATGACAAACAACACAACAAATCCACAATTTGCACCCGAATCTGCAGTAATTGAACACACCGGACAAATGGGCCTCCCTTTGCCACAAGAAATAGCTGGTGAAGTCCTGGTCGAAAAATATGCCAAGGGCAACGAGCGCACCGTACACGATGTTCGCGCACGGGTTGCACGCGCCCTTGCCAGTGTCGAAACCGAAGATAAACGTGCCCATTGGGAGGCGCGCTTTCTTGAAGCTCAGGAAAACGGTTTTGTTCCTGCCGGACGCATCAATTCCGCCGCTGGCACCGATCTTTGTGCAACATTGATCAACTGCTTTGTGCAGCCGGTAGGTGATTCAATTTCTGAAACCGTTGATGGCCACCCCGGTATCTACACTGCACTCTTGCAAGCGGCTGAAACCATGCGTCGCGGTGGTGGCGTGGGTTACGATTTCTCATCCAT
>JALRCC010000187.1 GCA_023257495.1 Rugosibacter sp.
TGCTTTTTTGCACTCCATCATGGGTGCATCGGTCTTTTCGCGCAATTCCTTGACCATACCTGCGGTGATTTCCGCCATTGCTTGACTCCAAATTCAGAAACGGGACACAAAAAATTAGCATTAAAAATGGGGAGCGACTAAACGTACGCCGCACTCCCCATCATCATTAGCCATGCTTGCGAATCAAGTGGCAGACGCACCCTCATCATCAACTTCAATAAACTCTTCGTCACCGGCCAGCTCCTGGACGAGATCGCCCATGGCTTGATTTTTACCTTCCAGAATAGCGTCAGCAACACCACGCGCATACAGACGAATAGCCCGCGTCGAATCATCATTACCGGGAATAACGTAGGTCACGCCTTCGGGCGAGTGATTGGTATCCACCACGCCAATCAACGGGATACCCAGCTTGCCGGCTTCGGTAATGGCAATTTTGTGATAGCCCACATCAATCACAAAAATCGCATCGGGCAAACCAGCCATATCCTTAATGCCGCCAATGGATTTTTTGAGCTTATCCATCTCGCGCTGCAAAGTGAGGCCTTCTTTTTTGGACAGCTTGGCCAAGCTGCCATCCGCTTCCATCTGCTCCAGCTCATTCAAACGCTTGACAGACAGTTTCAGCGTTTTGAAGTTGGTCATCATGCCGCCAAGCCAGCGATCATCAACATAAGGCATGCCGCAACGAGTCGCTTCTTCAGCGATAATCTCGCGCGCCTGACGTTTGGTGCTGACGAAAAGCACTGTACCTTTCTTGGCTGCCAACTTGCGCACGAAAGCCATCGCTTCGTTATATTTAACGAAGGTTTTTTCAAGGTTAACAATATGGATTTTGTTGCGATGGCCAAAAATATAAGGGGCCATCTTGGGATTCCAGAAACGAGTTTGGTGGCCGAAGTGAACGCCGGCCTCCAACATTTGGCGCATTGTAGTGCTCATCGAGTATCTCCGATTGGGTTGAACCGCCGCCCGGCCGTGCTGCTCTGCAAAGGACTTACCCCTGCAAACGCCACCCTATCGGTGCCAGGCGTGTGGATTTCCATCCAGGACCATCCTGAATAGACTCGCCATTCTAGCCGCCCTACCCATGCGATGCAAGCGCATCCGTTAGCAACGGGGCAACGGAGCAACGACCTACCTCACTATTGCACTTGCGGCTGAAAAGTCGGCACTGGTGACACGCCGCGAAACAATTACCCTAGCGGTACAAACCCACAGTCTGTGTAATTCAACCTGGAGCGTTGAGCGGTTAAAATGATTCTCTTTATCACCCCTCTGTTAACTTTTCATGTCCATTTCCATCAAAACCCCCGACGACATCGTTCAGATGCGCGAGGTTTGCCGTCTTGCCGCCGAAGTCCTGGATTACATTGAACCATTCGTTAAACCCGGCGTCACGACAGCCGAGCTGGATCGACTGTGCCATGACTACACGGTAAATGTGCAAAATTGCATTCCTGCACCGCTCAACTACGCCCCCTCAGGACACACCCCTTTCCCGAAATCCATCTGCGCTTCGATCAATCATCAGGTGTGCCATGGCGTACCGAATGATCGACCCTTGAAAAACGGGGATATCGTCAATCTGGATATCACGAATATAAAAAATGGTTGGCACGGAGATACCAGCCGTACATTTATTGTGGGTAACGCATCGATTTTGGCCAAACGGCTGGTCAAAGTGACTTTTGAATGCATGTGGATCGGAATTGCCCAAGTCAAGCCCGGGGTGCGATTAGGTGCTATTGGTGCGGCCATTCAAAAATACGCTGAAGCCGCAGGCTTTTCTGTGGTGCGCGAATTTTGCGGCCATGGAACAGGGCGCAAATTTCACGAAGAACCGCAAGTGTTGCACTACGGTAGCGCCAATAACGGGCCAATCATGGAACCAGGCATGGTCTTTACCATCGAGCCCATGATCAATGCGGGCAAGGCAGCCATTTCCGAGCTTCCCGATGGCTGGTCTATTGTCACCAAAGACCGCAGTCTCTCCGCCCAGTTCGAGCATACCCTGACGGTGACTGAAACGGGCGTCGAGGTATTGACCCTGTCTGCAGGTACCCCCCCCTGCCCTGAACACATCAAAATTCTTCCCTGACATGGAAGACATGCGCGCACTTGCTGTAGCGACGCGGCAGCACCTGTCAGCGGCACAGGCTCAGATAACCAGCATATGGCAAAAAAATCAGCACGGTCGTGATCTGCTCATCAACCGCGCAGCCTTGGTTGATGAAGTTCTGCGCGAGCTTTGGATAACGCTTGATATACCAGCCGACATAGCGCTGGTCGCCGTCGGTGGCTATGGGCGTGGCGCGCTTTATCCAGCATCTGACGTGGATTTACTGATCCTGCAACCGGAGAGCGCCGCCCCATTGCACGACCTATCGCCGCATAAAGAAAAAATAGAAACCCTGGTCGGCATTCTTTGGGATATCGGCCTTGATATTGGCCATAGCGTGCGCACAATCAGCGAGTGTTTGGCAGAATCGGCACGCGATATCACCGTACAAACGTCGCTACTTGAGACACGCTACCTGATTGGCGACGCCGGCCTGTATGAAAGCTTTGAGAAAAGCTTCCGTGATGCACTCAATCCCGTGGCTTTTTTCAAAGCCAAACAATTGGAACAAGCGGAACGCTATGCCCGTTATAACGACACTCCGTATAGCCTGGAGCCCAATTGCAAAGAAAATCCTGGCGGCTTGCGTGACTTGCAGATGATTCGATGGGTCGCACGTGCTGCACAGCTGGGTAACACATGGCAAGATTTGGCACATGCTGGCATCATTACCGCGATTGAAGCACGGTTGTTGGCGCGTAGCGAAAGCCGGCTGCGCGAAATACGCATCCATTTGCATTTGCTGGCAGGTCGCCGCGAAGATCGGTTGCTGTTTGATTATCAGGGAAAACTGGCAGATACCCTGAGCATGAGGGCAACAGAAGCCAAGCGCGCTTCCGAAGTCTTGATGCAGCACTATTACAAAACAGCCAAACTGGTCACCCAGCTCAATACTCTCACCATGCAAGCTTTGGCAGATCATCTGATGCCTGCCCGAGCCGGAGCCCCTATCGTCATCAACTCGCATTTTCAATCGGTGCGAGAACTCCTCGATGTACGCGAAGACGATACTTTTGAACGTTCCCCCAGTGCCCTGCTTGAATGTTTTTTGCTACAGATGCAACGTGGCGAACTCAAAGGCATGACACCCCGCACCTTGCGTGCCTTGTGGCGAGCACGCCATCGAATCAATACCCAGTTTCGTGCTGATCCGGTCAATCGCGCCCTGTTTATTAGCCTTTTTCAGCAGCCACATCTCATTCATGCTCTGCGACGGATGAATCAATATGACGTCCTTGGACGCTACCTGCCTGCCTTTGGCCGCATCGTGGGACAAATGCAGCACGATTTATTTCACGTCTACACCGTCGATCAGCACATTTTGCAAGTCATACGCAATCTGCGACGTTTTGCGATGCCTGAATTTGCCCATGAGTACCCCTTTTGCTCACGACTCATGGCTGGATTTGACCGCCACTGGCTACTCTATCTTGCGGCTTTGTTTCATGACATCGCCAAAGGGCGCGGTGGAGATCACTCCAAACTCGGTGTAGCCGATGCAATCACGTTTTGTCATGATCATGGCCTTACCCAGGAAGATACGGACTTAGTAGCCTTCCTGGTGGCGGAGCACCTGACCATGTCGCAAACCGCACAAAAACAAGACCTGTCAGACCCGCAAGTCATCACCGCCTTTGCCCAGCGCACCGGCAATCTGCGCCGTCTGACAGCACTCTACCTCCTGACCGTCGCTGATGTACGTGGCACCAGCCCCAAAGTGTGGAATAACTGGAAAGGCAAGCTGCTGGAAGATTTGTACCGCATGACAGCCAAGCGACTTGCTGGGGACACAGTACCGCAACTCGTTGGCGTTGCCGAGCGGCAAGAAAATGCCCGCCGCATTCTGCGCTATTACGGCTTGCGCCAAGGCGTTGAACAAGACTTGTGGGAACAGCTGGATATCAGTTATTTCATGCGTCAGCATCCCGAAGATATTGCCTGGCACACACGTAATCTGTATCACTGCGTCGACACACAGGAGCCTATTGTTCGCGCCCATCTCAACCCCAATGGTGAAGGATTGCAGGTGATGGTGTATTGCCCTGACCAGCCTCAGCTATTTGCACGTTTGTGCGGCTTTTTCGCGCGCTTGGGGTACAGCATTCTGGATGCTCGAATTCATACCACCCGCAATGGTCATGCACTGGATAGTTTTATAATTTTCACCCCGGATTTTGGTAGCGCCTATCGCGACATGATCAGCTTGATTGAGCATGATCTAGCGCAGCAGCTCGCCACACGCCCCCCTTTGCCCTCCATTGCCACAGGGCGCCTATCGCGACTCGTTCGTCATTTCCCCATCTCTCCGGCCTGTGAAATCCGCCCTGACGAGCGAGGCGAGCAGTACTTGATGAATATCAGCGCGGTCGATCGTCCCGGGCTGCTCTACGCCATCGCCCAAGTGCTGGATGAACACCATGTCAGATTACATACGGCGAAAATCGGCACCCTGGGCGAGCGCGTTGAAGACGTGTTTTTAATCAGTGGCAATGAACTGGCGCAAACCAGCACGCTCGTTAAACTGGAGCAAGACTTGCTTACCGCTTTGCAAGTGTGAATAATCAAGACACTCTACGCCGACTCCATAAAAAGTCGGCGCTACCAACACGGCAAACCGTGCAATAAAACCATACGATAAAACCATACGATAAAACCATGCAATAAAACAGCGGCTCAATACAAAAACTCAATAAAAAAATTTACCTCACCTCGCAGAAAATTTTTTCACGAAAAAAATGTCCATAAAATATTTGTCATTTCCATTGATTGCCATTTTGATCTGGGCGTTCAACACGATCGTGAGCAAGCTTTCTGCCGGTACGATTCATCCCAGTGTTATTTCGTTTGATCGCTGGCTATTGGCAGGGCTGGTCATGACGCCCTTCATGGCGCACAAAGTATGGGCAAACAGAGCGATTGCGATCACCTATCTGCCCAAAATCATCGTATTCTCACTTTTGGGTATGGTGATTTTTCAAAGCCTGGCTTACTACGCAGCGGCCAGCACGTCAGCCACCAACATGGGGCTGATTGGCTCGTTGATGCCTTTGAATACCATGCTATTCAGTACTCTGATACTCAAAGAGCGTCCAACAGTCTTTCTCGTCGTGGGTGCACTATTGTCCATGTTTGGCATTCTGATTCTCGTGACCAAAGGACACGCCCTTGGCCACCCACTTGATTTGATGAATCAAGGTATCGCCATCGGTGACGGGCTGATGCTCATTGGAACCATCGCCTATGGTGCCTATAGCGTGCTGTTGCGTAAATGGGCTGTACCCCTGCCGCCCTGGCAAATGATTTACATGCAGATCATGCTGGCCGCACTCATGCTGCTCCCCATTTACCTGCTCTCGCCAAACTCGCCCATCACGCCAGAGAACCTGCCACTGGTTTTATTCGCCGGTATCTTTTCATCCATTGTTGCCAGCTTTTTCTGGATGCAGGGCGTCGTTCACCTCGGTGCCAATCGAGCGATGCTCTTCATGAATCTGCTACCTGTATTTGTCGCACTCTTCGCGGTAGCGGCACTGGATGAAAAGCTACATGCTTTTCATATCACAGGGGGCTTGATCACACTTACTGGCGTCTTGCTGGCCGAGCTACCAAGACTACGACGTCGCACAGCCCCCATCCATCCATAGATGCAAAAGCGAAGAATATTTTCGGATTTGACAGCCGATATTATTTAGTCAACTCGCCTCCGCAAGCCAGTCCGGCCAGCCTGCGCGACGATTCGCCTCGCGGGCAATAACCCGTTCTGCCGGGCTGGCAAAATTCAAATCCCAGTGTTTCAGGCGCGGCATGGCAATAAACTTGAACCATAGCGGTGGAAAAAATGCACTGATTGCACACACAAAAATGTTGGGCATTTGCGGTGCATCAGGGTGCGGGCGAAGCTCATCAAAACGCATGAAGCCATCGCGGTGATGATCAATATGATTGGTAATCTCAAACCCAACCACGCGATCCCACCAGTTCAAATGATTCCACGTATGCTGCACTTCAATAGGGGCACCTGGTACCCGAATCAAGCCATAGTGCTGCAAATAATTCAGTGCCTCAAGGATGAATTTGCCAATAATCTGCGTGGCAAAAACCAGCGCAGCGGCCTGCCAGCCACCAATGAAATAAGCCCCAAAAGGAATCAACAAAGTAAGAAGAACTTCCCAGATGAGCATATTTTTCACCGAGAAAAACGGTGCGCCCAGTGCATGCCTTCTTTTGCTCTCATTCGCCCAAAGCATTTGATAATTGTGCACCGTGCAACGCCACATGAAGGAATAAGCATTTTCCCCACGATACGCGGTATCACCATCAGCAGGCGTATCAAAATCCAGATGATGAACAGTCAGATGCGGCACATCGCGGTTAGGATCGGCAAAAAACGCACACATCAGCATGGCGATCCCGCGCGAAAAAGCATCACGACGATGCATCAATTCATGCGCAATCGGCACATTAGGCGCAACCGACAACCAGACCAGGCCGGCCATGCTGCCAATAATAGCCAAGACCGTCGGCAACCCTTCAGAAACACCCATGCCAGCACCAACCCGCCATGCAAAGGCACCAAAGAGCGCAAACATCAGCACAAGATGCAGGTATAAAGGAATATCTGCAATCATGGGATTGATTTTCTTGCGTTGTTTAAAGTCACGGCCTGAAAAAAGCGCCAGCACAAACAGCACAACATAAGTACCAATCCCTGCAAAAACCCAGTAGCCACCAACAACAAAACCAGCGATGCCAATCATGACCATGAGTGACACAATGTAGTAACGTAGATAATCAAACATGAACTCTCCTCCTGCGAAAAAATATTACAAATACACGTTAAGGTTTTTGCTCAGCAAAATATTCTGCTTGAGAATAATCACACGCTTGGCCAGCTTGTAACCATCCGCTGTTTTACGCCAGATATCTTCACGGTTACCAATCAAGGTATCTTGATCTTTTTCATTACGATTGCGATAGGCAAGAAAGTTGGAATAAACCAACACTTCATCTTCCCTCTCGGTCGGAATCACTTCGATATTGGTGATGAGATGTGTATAGCGTGTGGCAGGATCTTCCGACCAAGCCGTACCTGTCTCTAAACGGCGCAGGCGCTTTTTCAAGTCATCCAGATTGTCGTTGTAGTAAGCCATACGCGTCAAATCATGTATTTGATCCGTTTTGTCGCGACGATAGCGTGTTTCAATTCCCGGCATGTAGTAATGAATATCGTCCGTGAGCATGGCAACCCACTCGTGATAACGCTCTTGGTCGAGTAAGCGCACCTCGCGATACAAAGCCTGTTCAACGGTCTTAATGAGTTCCAGATTCATCAGTATTAATCTCGCATGTTTGATAAGTTGAAGAACGTTTAAGCTGTTTTTAATCCAGCTTTGGGGCCCATGGTTTCTTTCCCGTTCAGGCGGGGCTCATAGCGCTCTGGTACATCACTCCAACGATCGGCATGCATCAAATCCAGCCAGCGCTGATACATGTTGCGTTGATTCGCATCGTTATATTGACCTTGATAGACAATGCCAGGCAATTCGGGGTGTTCAATGCGACGGCTGATGCCGCTGCGATAATGCAGCCTCTCTCGCCTTGTCACCACACCACGGTTGGTTTGCGTGCAGTTTTCCCAGTTTTCACCATCATCCATTTCAAATGAGCCACCGGGACCAAAGGTTTGCATGACACCTTTGGTGATTTCTACCTTGATGTCGTCGGGCATATTTTTGTTGACGATCACCCAGGTTTTGAGTTCAAACTGGGCAGGCCCTTTGGGCATCCACTGACGGAAGGTTGAAATACCGGGTAAGAATGAAACATTCGGAAAAATCGACGCTGAAGCCACAGACCCGAAAATCTTCGAACGCATTTCACCCAGCCGCTCAGCCATTTTCGGGCGGATCTTGTTGTAGTACTCCAGAACCTTCGGCCGACCCAAGAGGA
>JALRCC010000227.1 GCA_023257495.1 Rugosibacter sp.
GTGGCGACGAATCATTATTTCATCGACAGTAGCTCGCTCGCCGTGGGGAGTGATGGCGTGGTGCGTTATGTTTTGGTCGTGCGCACAGCCGGTGGGGCTGAAAATGTCAGCTTCGAGGGGATTCGTTGCGATGAGCACACCTGGAAACTCTATGCCACGGGTAGCACGGATGGACAATGGCGCACTGCGCGCATCAGCGAGTGGCGGCCTATCGAGAGTAAACCGGTGAATCGCTACCACACGGCGTTAAGCCGAGAGTTGTTTTGTCCCGATGGCAATCCCATTGGCACTGCAGAAGAAGGTCGCCGCGCTTTGCAGCTAGGCAAGCATCCTAGCGTCAAATGAGTGTTCATTCCCTATGAGTTCGAGCATGATCGATCGTCTGATTCCCGAGTTCGACAAAGTGTTGCGTACCTTGTTTGCGCCTGCGCCCACCAGCCGCCCGATGCCGGGGGAAGATTTGCCTGAAGCGGATTTGAGTGATGCTGAAAAGCGCCATGCTGCCGCCTTGATGCGTATCAACCATTGCGGTGAAATTTGTGCCCAGGCGTTGTATCAAGGGCAGGCACTCACCTCGCGCCAGCCTGATATCAAGCGTGCCCTGGCTCAGGCTGCGCAAGAAGAAACCGAGCATCTGAACTGGACAGAGCGACGTATTGCCGAGCTGGGTGGCAGAAAGAGTCTGCTCAATCCGCTATGGTATGTCGGCTCGTTAAGCATGGGGCTTGTTGCTGGCAAGCTGGGCGATGCGTGGAATCTGGGTTTTCTTGCCGAGACCGAGCGGCAGGTTGAAAGCCATCTTGAAAGCCACAAGGCACAGTTGTCACCGCAAGATCAAAAATCCTGGGTGGTGTTGGAGCAAATGAAATCAGATGAAATCAATCACGCGCACATGGCTGTCGAGCAAGGCGCGCGCGAGTTGCCTTTGGCCGTCAAGATGGCGATGAAGCTGTCATCCAAAGTGATGACAAAAACGGCCTATTACATCTGATTGTTGATCAGGGTAACGACGTTTCCACCAACTCAAAGCTGTGCGTAATGGCGGCAGTTTTTTCCAGCATGATAGAAGCGGAGCAGTATTTTTCTGCCGAAAGTTTCAGCGCGCGTTCAACGGCTTCGGGTTTCAAGGCTTTGCCTGTCACCGTAAAGTGCAGATTGATGCGCGTGAATACTTTGGGGTCGGTGTCCGCGCGCTCGGCCTGAAGCTTTACCGTGCAGCCGCTCACTGCATGCCGCCCGCGCTGCAAAATCAACACCACGTCAAACGCTGTGCAGCCGCCCATCCCGGCCAGCAGCAACTCCATCGGGCGTGGTGCCAGATTGCGACCACCGGCGTCCGGTGCGCCGTCCATCGCCACTAAATGCCCACTGCCTGTTTCGGCAATAAAGCTCATTCCCTCGTGCCACCGTACTGTGCATTCCATGTGTTTTCCTTAGTGTGTTGCGTCATAAATAACGCTTATATTCTATCCTTCACACTTTGGCTGTTTTGACTACGTAAAGAACAACGCAATGACAACACAAAAAATGTTCACACCTGAGGGGGTAGATAATGGGGCGGATAGCGTTGAAGCCTCACCGACGCTGGATAAACGCTATTGCGTCAAGCTCACGCAAACGAATGAAGTGTATGAATGCCTGCCCAGCGAGAGCATGTTGCAAGGCATGGCACGGCTTGGGCGGCGCGGTATCCCGATCGGGTGTCTGAATGGTGGATGCGGCATTTGCAAAGTCGCCGTGGTAGCAGGCGAATGGGAAAAAACCGGATTGATGAGCCGAGCCCACGTGAGCGAAGAAGAAGAGGCGTGTGGCGTTGTGCTGGCCTGCCGGGCTACGCCGTGTTCCGATGTTGAAATTGAAGTGCTGGGCAAAATGCAGAAGTCGGTGTTCAAGGGTTGGGGGTAGTTGCTGCCTACCCTGACTACCTAGCGCACGGCCTTCTCTTGCAGAATGCGTGTGTAAAGTGCGGTCAATTTTTCTGCCATGCGGGCCAGATCAAGGTTGTTAACGCTTGCCCGCGCCGCTGTTTGCATGGCAGTGGCGCGGCCCGCTTCGCACGCCGTTTCACACAGCGTGCTGATTGCCGCAGCGAGTGATTCAGGATGATGCGCGGCGACCACGAGACCATTGGCAGCGGTTACCAGTTCTGCAGCACCGCAGGTAGTCGTGGTGATCAGTGGTAGCCCGCACGCCAGGGCTTCAAGCGCTGCGTTCGGGAAGGGATCATATAGCGTGGGCAGCGCAAAGATGTCAGCAGCGCCATAGAAAGGCCGCACATCCTTTTGCGGCCCCCAGAAACGCACGCGCTTGGCGAGTCCGAGTTTTTCAGCTTTTTTCTGCATCGCCAGAGTGGCTTTGTCATGCCCCACCACCCACAGTTGAGCAGCAGATGTGGGCAGGAGCGCAAACGCATCAAGCAAGGTGGGCAGACCTTTTCGTTCAAAGCCGGAACCCACAAAAAGCACGATGGGCACCGTATCACCAGCGCCGACTTTTGCGCGCATGGCTTCACGGTGTGTGGCGCGCAAGCGTGGATGAAAATGTTCCAGATCAACCCCGTTATAAATCACCGGCAGTTTTTCAAGCGGAATGCCAAAACGCCGTGCAATATCGTCACGCACCATGTGTGAGTTGCAAATCACCGCGCTGAGATCGGGATGGCGAAACATGGCGGCTTCGGCGTGCAAGGTGTAGCGGTGCCAGGGCGAGAGCCGCTCAGTGAGGCGCGATAGCGGGCTGCGTGAGGCGGCGCGCAAGGCAAGCCACGTGGCATGCACGCCGTCGCCGGCACGGTAGATATGACAGCCGGGGATGCGCTCATGGCTTTGTACCA
>JALRCC010000261.1 GCA_023257495.1 Rugosibacter sp.
CGCGTTCTGTGTGGCCATGTTGGTCAATGAATCCATCACGGCTGAACTGCGGCGCCTGGCCGAAAAGGACCCGTTGACGGGTGTCTACAACCGCCGGGCGTTTCTGGATCTGCTGGACAAAGCTGGCAGCGACTGGTGGAAGAATTCGACAGTGTGATCGTGGAAGGTGCCGGGAGTCCTGCAGAAATCAATTTGCGCGACCGCGACATTGCGAATATGGGCTTTGCCGAAGCGGCCGACGTGCCGGTAATCTTAATTGCTGACATCGACCGTGGTGGCGTCTTCGCTCATCTGGTCGGCACCTTGGAACTGCTCTCGGCAAGCGAGCAGGCACGCATCAAGGGCTTTGTCATCAATCGTTTTCGCGGTGACATCGGTCTGCTCAAATCCGGCCTGGATTGGCTGGAAGCACGTACCGGCAAACCCGTTCTGGGCGTGCTGCCGTATCTGCATGGCTTGATGCTGGATGCAGAAGATGCGATCGCAACGACAAGTCAGACTAAATCAAGCACACGCCTGAAAGCTGTCGCCATCGCTTATCCCCGCTGCTCCAACCATAACGATCTGGATCCTTTGCGGCTGCATCCGGAGGTCGCTTTCAGCTGGCTCGCGCCGGGTGACTCCTTGCCCCCTTGCGACCTGATTATCTTGCCCGGCTCAAAAGCCGTACAGGCTGATTTGGCCTGGCTACGTGAACACGGCCATGACGTCGCCATTCAGCGCCATTTACGTTATGGCGGCAAGGTGATCGGGCTGTGCGGTGGCTATCAGATGCTGGGGCAATGGCTGCACGACCCGCAAGGTCTGGAAGGCTCGCCGGGCAGCCAGCCAGGTCTGGGTTTGCTCGCTATGGAAACCACGCTGGCCAGCGAAAAACAGTTAAAGAATGTCACCGGCAGGCTAAACGTCAGCGCGAGCGGAATGGCGATTCGTGAGACGACCAACGACACAACAAAGCAAAATACACAGGAAACTGTGAATCTCGGCACCCGGGTCGCGGGCTACGAAATCCACATGGGCGTGACTTACGGCAAGGCGCTAGAAAACCCGGCTATCCATTTTGACGATGGCCGCGACGATGGCGCAATCTCCACCGACAATCAGATTTTTTCCACCTACTGCCACGGCTTGTTTGACCAGCCGGAAGCGCTCACCGCCCTACTCGCCTGGGCCGGGCTGAAAAATGCTGTCGCGGTTGATTTATCTGCCCGTCGTGAAGCGGACCTTGACCGCCTGGCAGATGCGGTGGAAGCCGCGATCGACTGGGAAAAACTCGGCGTTGGCTAGACGGTAAAAACGCGACTGAATACAGCTGACGACGGAAAAATTGAACGTTACGCTGTCGGGCTTTTGAGCTCCAGCGGCAAACCCGCCGCGACAAAAGTGACGCGGTCCGCGATTGCCGCCACGCGCTGATTCAAACGTCCCGCTTCATCCACAAACTGGCGGGTTATCTCGCCCAGCGGAATAATGCCCAAGCCCACTTCGTTGCTCACCAGAATCACGCGACCGGGCAAGTTTGGCAAGACGTCCAGCAGCGCGGTGGTTTCTTGCGCGAGGGTGTTGCCCGCAGGCGGGGATTCCGCTGCGAATAACACGTTGGATAACCAAAGCGTCAAGCAATCCACTAGC
Organism: Rugosibacter sp.; assembly: GCA_023257495.1. Next base: position 1,633 of record JALRCC010000261.1, read on the forward strand.
AAACAGCGGTCACGTGCCGCATGCTGGGTGAGTGTGCGGGCTAGATGCAAAGGCTCTTCAAGCAATGTCCAGCCCTCTGGACGCCGCGCCTGATGATGCGCGATTCGCCTCGCCATTTCTTCATCCAGAGCCTGCGCTGTGGCGATATACGTCACCGCCAGCTGCGAGCCCTGCGCACGCTGTTCTGCCAACATGCTCTTGCCCGAACGGGCACCACCAAGTATGAGTTCTACCATTCTGTTATTATCGCTGATTGATAGAACTCTTGAAATTCCAATAACGAGCAAACACCAGAGGCAGAGCAGATGGAAATTAAACAACACCGCATACGCACCGGCAGCTTTGATACTTTTTTTCACGCAAGCGGCGCGCCAGACGCCACGCCGATTTTGCTGCTGCACGGCTCAGGGCCGGGCGCGAATGCCATGTCCAACTGGCAATTTGCCCTGCCTTTTCTGGGCGAAACGTATCACTGCCTTGCCCCGGATATTGCCGGTTTTGGGCAAAGCACTCACCCTGACCCACCTCAGGGTGCGGCGGCCTGGATAGAAATCTGGGTCGCGCAGATGATTGCATTTCTCGATGCCTTGAAGCTGAAAAGAGTGCATCTGGTAGGCAACTCCATGGGCGGTGGCGTGGCCATGCACCTGGTCAATCGACATCCGGAGCGCTTTGATCACGTCGTGCTCATGGGTGCTGTGGGCGCGCCTTTTGCGGCGACCGAAGGCTTAAAGCGCGGTTGGGGTTATTACAAGACTGGCACAAAAGAAGAGCTGGCCTTTTTAGTGCGCAAGTTTTTGCATAACCCGGATATTCTCGGCGGCGACGTGGATGCCATCGCGGCGAATCGCTACCAGTTTGTCATGCAAGACAGTGTGCGCCATCAGTTTGAAGCCATGTTCCCGGGCGACACGCAAACGCATATCGATGCCTTTGTTCTGCCGCCTGAACGTTTGCAAAAAATCACCCATCCGATTCTGGCGACCCATGCCCGGGAAGATTTTTTCATTCCGCTGAGCACCTCCGAATACATGGTCAAACACTTGCCGAATGGGCAGATGCATGTATTCAGCCAATGCGGTCACTGGATACAAATCGAGCAACGCAGCGCCTTTAATAATCTCGTTAAACTGTTTTTTGATGGTGGGTTAGATCAATAGCAGGATCAAAAATAAACCATTTCCAACACCTTCTAGCACTTTTCTTTTTAATCACTCACTCAACATCATGACGACCCAAAACATCGATTTATTTTCACCCATTCAACTGGGCTCCTATACCTTGAAAAACCGCATGGTCATGGCACCCATGACGCGTAACCGCGCAGGCGAAAAAAACGAGCCGCATGCGTTAAACGTCGAGTATTACCGGCAACGTGCAAGCGCCGGACTGATCATCACCGAAGGCGCGATTGTGGCGGCAGAAGCCGCCGGTTACCCCGGCACGCCAGGCATTTACAGCCCGGAACAAGTGGCAGGCTGGCGACAAGTGACGGACACGGTGCACAAAGAGGGCGGGCGAATCTTTTTGCAGCTGTGGCACTGTGGCCGTGCGTCACACAAATCGCTTTTGCCCAACGGCATGCTGCCAGTTGCTCCTTCGGCCATCAAACCGGCAGGCGAAACCATCACTTACACGGGCATGCAAGCATTCGAAACACCCCATGCGCTCACGCTGGAAGAAATCCCCGGTATCATCGAGATGTTCCGCCACGGCGCGCAATGCGCATTAGAAGCCGGGTTTGATGGCGTGGAAATTCACGGTGCGAACGGTTATCTGGTGGATCAGTTCTTGCGCGACGGCACTAATCAGCGCACGGATGCTTACGGCGGCTCGATTGCCAATCGCGCACGCTTCATGCTGGAAGTCACCGAAGCCGTAGGCAGTGTCTGGGGTGCTCACCGCGTCGGTATTCGTCTGTCGCCCTTGGGTGCCTTTAACGACATGCAGGATTCCAACCCCGAGGCGACTTTTAGCCATGCCGTTGAAGCACTCAATCGTTTTGGCCTGGCCTATTTGCACATTGCCGAAATGGGCAGCGATAAACCCGGCGCAGCGGGTCCGGCGTTTGATCTTTTCAAACTGCGCAGCCTCTGGAAAGGGCTTTACATGACCAACTACGGTTACGATTTGGCACGCGGCAACGCCGTCTTGCAAGATGGCCGTGCTGACATGGTGTCCTTTGGCGTGCCATTTTTAGCCAACCCTGACCTGCCCCGCCGCTTTGCCACAGGTGCGACACTGAACGCACCCGATGTAGCCACTTTTTACGGTGGAAACGAAAAAGGCTATACCGATTATCCTTTTCTTGCCGCGTAAGCAAAAATGGAAAACAGGTTTTGGCACGAACGCTGGGAAAAGAATGAAATCGGCTTTCATCAAAGCCAGTTTCATCCCTTTTTGCTACGGTATTGGCCCAGCCTGAACCTCACGCAAGGCAGCCGCGTGTTTGTTCCGCTGTGCGGCAAAAGCCGTGATTTGATCTGGCTGCGCGATCAGGGGCTGGAGGTGATTGGCGTTGAGCTAAGCCAGCTTGCCGTTGAAGACTTTTTCAAGGAGAACCAGCTCACCGCGACAGTCACCCGCCATGGTGAGCTTGAGCTGTATAAAAGCCCGGGCATCCATATTTTTTGTGGTGATTTTTTCAAACTCACAGCGGCTGATTTAACCGGCGTCACCGGCGTATTCGATCGCGCCTCGCTCGTTGCTCTGCCACCGGCCATGCGGCGAGACTATACGGCGCACATGCAAAAAATCTTGCCCCCTGGCACGCAAACGCTGCTGGTGTGCTTTGCCTATCCACAAGAACAAATGAACGGGCCACCTTTCAGTGTGGGTAATGAAGAAGTCAGCGCACTCTTTGCACCGGCCACCGAGATTACCTTTTTGAGCGAAATAGATGCGCTTGATAACGAGCCACGCTTTAAACAACGTGGATTGACCAGCCTGCACGAAAAAGTCTTTCGCCTGCGCTACAAGGCCCCGGTATGAACCGTGTAAAAGTCGGCGTTGGTGATACGGTGCACAGACGGTAAAAACCATCGCTTAAAACGAACTTAGGGAACCGCTGAACAAGCCGTCAAAAATTGGAGCGACAAATTCAAGTTGAGTTGAA
>JALRCC010000123.1 GCA_023257495.1 Rugosibacter sp.
CTATGACGACATCACCGGCAAGGGTGCCGCGCGCATTTCCTTTGCCCAGGTAGACATCCGCCGCGCCACCGAATACGCCGCTGAAGACGCGGATGTCACCTGGCAAGTACATCAAGTGCTGCGCCCGCAACTCGCCGCAGAACCGGCGCTGGACAATTTGTATCGTGACATGGAGCTGCCCGTCGCCGAAGTCCTGTTTCGCATCGAGCGCAACGGCGTGCTGATTGACGCCGCCGCACTCACCCAGCAAAGTCATGAGCTGGGCCACAAACTGCAGACCATCGAAGGCGAAGCGCACGCGTTGGCGGGCCAGCCTTTCAACCTTAATTCACCCAAGCAACTCGCTGAAATATTGTTTACCCGACAAGCCTTGCCGGTGGTCAAAAAAACACCGTCGGGCGCGCCATCGACGGATGAAGAAGTGCTGGAAAAACTCGCCGAAGATTATCCACTCCCGAAAAAAATTCTCGATTACCGCAGCCTGGCCAAACTGAAAAACACCTATACCGACAAACTGCCGCAAATGGTTGAACGCAGCACAGGCCGCGTGCACACCAGCTTTTCGCAAGCCGTGGCGGTCACTGGGCGGCTCGCTTCCAGTGAGCCCAATCTGCAGAACATTCCCATCCGTACGCCTGAAGGTCGGCGCATCCGTTCTGCCTTCATCGCCCCGCCCGACCACCGTATTGTCAGCGCCGACTATTCACAGATCGAGCTGCGCATCATGGCGCATCTGTCGGACGATGCCCGTCTGCTCGATGCCTTTGCCAAAGGCGAAGACGTGCACCGCGCCACCGCTGCCGAGATTTTCGGCGTTACGCTCATTGAGGTAACCCATGAACAACGCCGCGCCGCCAAAGTCATCAACTTCGGCCTGATCTACGGCATGAGCGCCTTCGGCCTTGCTCGCGAATTGAAGCTGGACCGCAGCGCGGCAGCGGCCTACATGGATCGCTATTTCACACGTTACCCCGGCGTCGCCCGGTACATGGAAGACACCCGCGAAGCCGCCCGCAACCAGGGTTATGTCGAAACCGTGTTCGGTCGCCGTCTGTGGCTGCCGGAAATCAGATCATCCAATGCCGCACGCCGTCAGGGTGCCGAGCGCGCTGCCATCAACGCACCGATGCAAGGCACCGCCGCAGATTTGATCAAGCGCGCCATGCTGGCCGTGCAAGGCTGGCTTGAACAGCAAAAAATGCGCACTCTGCTGATCCTGCAAGTGCATGACGAACTGGTGCTCGAAGTGCCACAAGACGAACTCGCCACCGTGCGCGAAGCGCTGCCCAAACTCATGAGCGGTGTGGCCGAACTCAAGGTGCCGCTGTTAGTTGAGATCGGTGTTGGCGCGAACTGGGATGAAGCGCACTGAGCTTGCCTGCGCCTGAGTTCAAACGACCGGCAACTGCCGCCACGCTGCCAACACCTCTGCAACGCTGATATCTGCCACATCACGGCTTGTCGGCTGCAACAGCACATGCGGTACACGCCACGGATGCCAGCGCGCGGCATCGGAATTGCCGAACAGACAGACCATCGGTTTGCCCAGGCCCGCCGCAATATGCATCGCGCCGCCATCCGAACAAATCACCGCATCACACAACGAAAGCCCGGCGATGAGCTCGGCCAACGCATGCGTCGGCACAGCCGCCAGTGGCAGATCATGCGTTTGCGCCACCAGCTCCGCCGCCTTGGCATCGTCACCCGGATGCAACGGATCATCTACCGCACCGGGCGACCAGAACAGCAAAAAACCGCAGTCATATGTGGCATGCAGCTGCCGCGCTAACGCCGCAAAACGTTCCACCGGCCAACGCTGTCTGGGTTTGCGCGCGGAGAGCTGCAAGGCAATCAACCGCCGTCCCACCAGCGCCGAGGGCAGACTCGCCGCCAGACGGTTTGCCAATGCCACATCAGCGACCACCGTGCAGGGTGCTGGCATGGGAATATCAGCATCAGCAATCCCATAAGCCGCCAGACAAGCCATGCTGCGTTCCACCTCATGCCCTGTCGTTGCGGAGGATGCCACCAGCACCCGTCGTGGCGCAATCCAGCGGGCAAAACGGCGGGCACTCGCTTGCTCACCGCCGGGCAATATCACCTCATCAATCCGCCGCCGACGCAAATTTGCGATCAACCGCAAGCGCTGCCAAAGCGCCTGCCACTGTGCCCACCGCTGGCTTTGCCCTGATGCAACATGCTTGCCTTTGGTGTAAAAAAACACGTCATCGACATGCGGGTTACCTGATAACACCGGCGCATTGTAGCTATTGGCCAGCACGCCGATCCAGGCATCGGGAAAGCGCGCCCGCAAAGCCGCAAGCAGCGGTGTAGTGCACACCAGATCACCGATATTGTCACGGCGGATGACAAGAATTTTGCGGGGTTGATGAATCTGATCCCCCACGTCACGTCACCCGCCACTGATCATCACGGGTGGACATGACCAATAGATAACCCGCCAAAAACAGAAACATCTGCAGCATGTGATCACGATTCACGCTATCGATCACCATTCTGCCCAAGTAGCCACTGGCGAGAAACAAAAGCCACAACCCATGCGGATTCTGATCACGGAAATAACGCACCCCGCCTGTCACCATCAGGCTACCCATAAACAGCAACCACAGCATTACAGCCGGTATGCCCGCGCCAATGCCAAGATCAATCCAGCCGCTATGTGCATGCCCTACTTGCGCATCCGACCCGCTCTCGCGCAGCGCATGCACAAACGCATTGCGGCCATAACCCACACCCAACGGCCGCTACCCGATCAAGCGTAATCCGGCGTGAATGAATGCCACACGTGTGTAGGCAGAGGCATCCACCGCCACGCCATTCTTCATTACGGGCAGCCGTGCATGGTCAATATCCTTCCAGGCACTCTGGCCGTCGATATCCCAGCCCAGTGCAGTACTTTCCATGAATGCCGGCCAGCGTTCATCGGCTTGATAACTGATCACGGCAAGACTCGTCACCAAGGCCAGCAACATCGCTCCACTCAGCGCGCCACGACGCACACCCTGGTAACGCATCCGGTGAATGCCATACAACAGGCTTGCCGAAACCGTGAGAAAGAGCAGCCCAATCGCACCATTGCGTGCCCCGGCAAGATACAAACTGGTCAAACTGATGGTCACTGCGCCAATGATGGCCTGCCATGGCAGCTGCAAGAAGCGACGCGCATGACAGGCACGAAACAGCAAATCCACGGTCAGCGCCGCCAGTAGCATATTCAAAATAAAACTCATCTCCAGCTTGCCACCCGTGAGCGGCACCAAGCCGCGCAACAACTCGCCATGCAACCACCAGTGCGTCACCGATTGGCCCACGGCAATCGCGGCTTGCAGAATCCACACGCCAATCAGCGCGGTGGTAATAACCGCGCCCGACAACCGTGTTTTGTCACGTGCTGCACATGCCAGCAGAACACCCAGACTCAAAGCCAGCAGCGCGTTCAACCACTGGCCGCTCAACTCGCTCAAGGCCCACAGGGTTTGATGCGAAATGAACACCGCCTGCCCCACCAGCCACAAGGTAAAAACGGCGAGAAGGCTCAATGCCCAGCGATTAGCCCGCCAAACCGGTACCAGACTTTGCCATGAAGACAGCTTGGCCACACCAAGCAGAGACAAAAACAGCAACCAATAGCGCAAAGCCGGGACGCCGGGCAACGACCAGGTAAATAAAAGCCCGAGCACCAGGGCCAGGGTTATTTTTTTTATCATGGCGCAGCAATTTCCGCAGAGTTATCACATAAAGCGAGTGCCGCATCCGCAATCTGCCGAGCATCAATCCCCTCGATGCAGGCGCGGGTGCCAACATGGCAGGTGTAGGGCGCATTGAAAGTATGTGAGCAAGGCGCACAGGGCAAATCGGTACGTTGCAAAATGATCACCTGATCGCCTAATGGACGTGTTTCATGCATATCGACAGGCCCTGCCACTGAAACGATCGGCGTATTGACCGCATCGGCCATGTAAGTCACCCCCGAATCCACCCCGATAAAGACGGTCAATCGTTGCAACAACGCAGGCAATTCAGCGATACCCAGTGTGCCACAGGCATTGATCACGGCGGCTGCAGGCAAGTGAGCTGCAATACCGAGCGCCTCTGCTTTGTCATCCGCACTAC
>JALRCC010000143.1 GCA_023257495.1 Rugosibacter sp.
CTGGGCAACGGCGTGGGGCAGGATGTGGTCGATCACGTCTCGCAACTGGGCGTGAAAGATGGCGCGATGATTATCGTGGGCGAGGATTACGGTGGTTCCAGCACCACGGTGTTACAGCGCACGCTGCCCTGGGGCCACAAAATCGGCATGCCGGTGATTGATCCGCGTCATGATCAGCAAGTGCTGCATCGTATGGTTAAAGAAGGCATGGATTTATCGCGCGATAGCAACTCTGTGGTGGCCTTGTTGCTAAGGCCGCAACACTCGCATGCCAATGCGGAGATCAAGGTGGGCGACAATGTGCGGCCAAAAATCAGTACGGTCAATAAGCTCAAGGAATTTCGCCGCGATCCGACGATTTTTGCTTTGCCGCCGTATTCGTTTCAGCAAGAAGCCAAGCGCTTCGAAGAGCGCTTGCCCACGGTCGCGCGCTTGATTGTCGAACGGCAGCTGAATGAGTTTTTTGGTAACGAAGAGGCCAAGGTTGGCATCATCACGCACGGTACGACGTTTAACACCACCCTGCGGTTACTCAGCATCATGGGTCTGGCGGATGAATTTGGCGCGCTGGACTCGCGCATCCATCTGCTGCAACTCAATGTCATTTATCCATTGAACGATGAGCAGATTGCTGACTTCATCGGCGATAAGACCCATGTGCTGCTGGTAGAAGAAGGCCAGCCGGATTTAATGGAAAGCCATATCCGCGCGTTGATTCAGAAAAAAGACATTCGCGTGAAGTTTTTTGGCCATGATTTAGTGCCCAGGTATGGCGAGCTGATTCCTGAAAAACTCGGCCCCGCCTTGGCGCAGTTCATTATGCAGGCCATTCCCGGGACGGGTGCAGCACCGGGTGATGCGGTGCAGGGCTTGATCAATCGCAAACGTCAGGCGCTGGGTCTGTTCCCCGCGCCTGTACCGCCACGCTTCCCGACTTTCTGCACGGGCTGCCCCGAGCGGCCGGTGTTTTCGCAGATGAAGATTCAGGAGTACACCACGGGGGTAAAAGATTGGCACGGGGGCGATGTGGGTTGCTATGGCATGGCCGGGTTTATTCCATTCCAGATGTCGGACTCCAACGTGGGTATGGGTGCCGGCATGGCGGCAGCCTCTGCCGTTTCGGCGATGTCCGAGCAGCATAACGTGTCGGTCGTGGGGGATGGCACGCTGTGGCACAGTGCTTTTAACACGTCTGCTGCGAATGCCATTTATAACCGCCAAGACAGCACCTATATTGTGCTCGACAACAAATGGACGGCCATGACCGGGGCGCACGAAAACCCCAACGTAGGCAAGTTGATGACGGGTGAGGCAGTTGGCACCGAGATGAGCATTGTGAAAACCTTTGCCGCCATGGGGGTCAAGAAAATAGAAAGCGCCAACCCGTATGACTTCCGCGATTTTCAGGAAAAGATGAAAAAGATCCGGCGGGATGCAAAGATTCCACAGGTTCGCGTATTGGTTTCTGATGCTGAATGCATGCTGCAAAAACAGCGCCGCGTCAAGCCGGAACGCGCTGCTGCCATCAAGGCAGGCGAGCGGGTTGAAATTGATCGTTTGGGTGTGGATGCCGAAGTGTGTGTTGGGGATCACGCCTGCATGCGCTTTAACGGTTGCCCATCACTCACCTTGGCCGACGGCCCGAACAGCTTGCGCACAGCGCCTGTGGCGGCAATTGATACAAACTGTGTCGGCTGTGGGGTGTGTGGCGAGATCACCACAGCGGCACAGCTGTGCCCTTCGTTTTTCAAGGTTACCAAAATTGAAAATGCCAGCTGGCTGGAAAAGATCAAGGCCGGTATTTCGCGCCTGATGATTGGCCGCTCTGTTGTGCGGCCCTCTGTGTGACCGGATATTTCAAGTGCTTGAAGTGACGTTTTTTATGGGTGTGACATGAAAAATTAAGGCTGTATTTTTGTAGCGATAAATAAAAACAGGAGAGGAGAGCATCATGGCTGTATCACGACTGAGTTACCTGAGTATTCGCGCATTGGATCTGGCAGCAAGCGAGAAGCATTACACCGAGGTTATTGGTCTGCGGGTTACCGGTAGAAGTGCCGGGCAGGTGTATCTGCAGGCGCATGAATCGCAGGACCATCACTGCATTATCTTGAATGCCTCTGACCGTGCAGGACTTGATCATGTGGGCTTTAAAGTCAATGATCCCAATGATCTGAACGAGGCGGAAAAAGGTGCTGCGGCATGGGGTTTGAAGACCCATCGTGTCGCAGCGGGAGAGATCATGGGGCAGGGTGAAGGACTCAGCATTGAGCTTCCATCAGGCCACATATTCAACCTGTTTTTTCACTCTGAAAAAGTCGGCTATTCATACGGGATGAAAGATCCGGACATCATTCTGGAAAACTTGAATGGTGTCTGGCCGGTGACGCATCTGGATCACACGCTGCTTGCCGGAAATGATTGCGACAAAACCGCCAGATTTTTGCAGGAAGTGCTGGACTTCAATCTGACCGAATGCATCCATGGGCCGGACGGTAATCCATTTGCATTCTTTCTGACCGTGAGCAGCACCATCCATAATGTGGCATTTGCTCCCGGCCCCCCCAATAGCCTGCACCATATTGCGTTTTATGTAAGCGACCGGGCAGACGTGATTCGCCGTGTGGATATGCTCAAGCATCACAAAGTTGCCACTTTTGACTACGGCATCAGCCGTCACGGGGTGGCAGGGGTGACGACGGTTTATTTTCATGATCCGTCGGGCAATCGCAATGAGTTTCAGTGTGGCGTGTATGAGGCTCCGACTGTGCGCAATAAGGTGCCGCCCATCGTTTGGGCAGGTGAAAATATTCCACGCGGGGTTTTCTATTATGAAAGTGCTGTGCTTGCCAACTTCTTTGAAGTGGTGACTTAAATGGCGAAGCTGCCAATCTTATTTGTCGGTCCCACACTTTGGAGGATGTAAAGCATGGCTTTGATTCATAGAGGTATCCATCGACTGGGTTACGCCCGGATTGCATTGAAAGATTCACGTTTGCTCAAAACGCGCGAGTTTTATACGCGAGAGGTAGGTTTGCTGGAGACGGGCATAGAGCCTCAGCGGGTGATGTTTCGCTGCTGGCACGAGCCCTATAAATTTTCATTCGTGGTCGATCAAAGCGATAAACCCGGGTTGGTTGAAATCGGCCTGCATGTGAGGGACGATATTGATCTGGATAATTTTCAGCACAAGCTCACCGCAGCAGGTGTTGCTGTTGATGTGGCAGAGGCCGATACCGAGCTGAAGGGCTTGGGCAAGTCCATCGCGTTTGATGTGCCGGCCGGCCCGCGTATCCGCCTATTTGCGGATATTCAGCAGTTGGGTTATGTGTCCGGATTTGAGGGCCCTGATTGGGTTGCGCCCAAAGCGATACGTGGCACGGCGGCACCGCTCAATATCAACCATGTGGCGATTACCTCGCCCGATCCGGAACGGTGCATTGCCTTTTTGGCTGATATGCTGGGATTTTTGACGTCCGAAAAAATTGTCGATGACAAGGGCAAAACCATTTCGGCATTGTTGTTCCGCATGGCAAAAAATGTGGGTGGACAAGAAATTGCCATTTACCCTGGCAATGAAGTGAAGCTGCATCACATTGCGTTCACCAAAGAAGATTCATCAGACATCATGTCGGATGGTTATTTCCTGAAGAGTGACGGCGTGGAGCTGGATTTGTTGGGCCCGTTGCGCCAGCCCTATGGCAACACGTTTTCAGTGCATTTTTTTGATTATTGCGGCGTGCGGCTGGAGCTCTGTGCCGTAGGGCGCATGACGGAAGTTCACCCGGAAATCAAGCCGGTGGTCTGGTCAGCATCCAATTTGCGAGAAGCGCTTTCCTATTACGATGAAGCGCTGGTGCCGGAAGAGTTTTTCATGCCATGTTTGTAGGCGAGGAGCGACACTGAATTTCGATGAGGCGTCTGGCTAAGAATGAATAGCCAGCGCTTGATTCGATGTCTCCGTGTAGCCAGCGCCGACTTTTTCAATGTTTGATTTTTCAAGGAGCAGGTAATGAATCTAGTCAAAATTTCAGCAGGACCTGACGGTAAATCCTTTTTTGAAGACACGCCGATTACTTTGACAGACAAAGGCAAGTTCGGGCGTTTTTCCGATCTACAGGTGGCACCAGGTTTCATGTTTCGCGAATCTAACGCCGATTACGCCTCGGGCTGGCATGTGGTGCCTAATCCGGTGTATCTGATTTTTCTGGGGGGGCAGGTTGAAATCACCGTCGGCACGGGTGAGAAACGTGTGTTTGGCGCGGGTTCCGTCGTCTATGCAGACGATATGACCGGTGAGGGGCACAGCACGCGCTCGATATCAAGCGATCCGATACGGTCCATTCTGGTGAATTTGCCGGTTTGAGTTGTTTCTTATTTCACAATTATTTTTAGCGATAAAGAAGAGCGCGTAAGCCTATGGAAATCAAAGATAACGCATTTGTCATTACGGGGGCCAGTTCAGGGTTGGGTGCAGCAACTGCACGCATGCTGGTAGCTCAAGGCGGTCGCGTGCTGCTGGCGGATGTTAATCCGCAAGGCGAGCAGTTGGCCGCTGAACTGGGCAGTAACGCGCGGTTTGTGGTCACGGATGTGACCGATCCCGCGAGTGCCCAAGCGGCCATTGACGCTTGTCTGGCGGCATTTGGCAACCTGCGCGGGCTGGTCAATTGCGCAGGCATTGCGCCAGGCGAAAAAGTGGTGGGCAAAGAGGGCGCACATTCGCTGGATACTTTCGCACGGGCTATCAATATCAATCTGATTGGCACCTTTAACATGCTGCGTCTGGCCGCCACCGCGATGGCTGCACAGCCGCCCCTGGCCGAAAATGAGCGCGGAGTCATTGTGAATACGGCGTCCATTGCCGCGTTTGAAGGCCAGATTGGGCAGGCGGCTTATTCTGCGTCAAAAGGTGGCGTGGTAGCGATGACCTTGCCTATCGCGCGGGAACTTGCGCGTCACGGCATTCGCGTCATGGCGATTGCACCGGGTCTGTTCGAGACACCCATGCTGATGGGGTTGCCTGACAATGTACGTGAAGCCCTGGGTCAGTCGGTGCCTTATCCGCCCCGTCTGGGTCGTCCTGCAGAGTTTGCAGGTTTGGTGCAGCACATTATTGGCAACCTCATGCTCAACGGCGAAGTCATTCGACTAGATGGCGCTATTCGCGTACAGCCGCGTTGATGCGCTGTAAAAATTCAAGGAACAGAAATGGCAAATGACAAGGCAAGCAATGTAGTCAATCATGATCCGGTAGTTATTCTCGGCGCTGCAAGAACGCCGATTGGTGCTTTTCAAGGCCAGCTTTCCGGGTTATCCGCGCCTGAGCTAGGGGCTGTAGCGATTCGCGAAGCGGTCAAGCGCGCAGGAATATCGCCTGAATCGGTGGACGAGGTGCTGTTTGGCACGTGTTTGTTCGCCGGACAAAAGCAGGCACCCGCACGACAAGCTGCCTTGAGTGGTGGGCTGCCAGGTTCTGCCGGATGCACTACCCTCACCAAAATGTGCGGCTCGGCCATGAAGGCTGTGATGCTGGGACATGATGTATTGCTGGCAGGCAGTTCCGGCATGGTGGTCGCAGGCGGCATGGAATCCATGAGCAATGCGCCTTATATTTTGCCACGCGCGCGCACGGGCTATCGTTTAGGCCATCAGAAAGTGCTGGATCACATGCTCACCGATGGTCTGGAAGATGCCGTCGAAAACCGTCTCATGGGTGACTTTGCTTGCGTATGGGCTGAGAAAAACAACTTTACTCGCAAGGATCAAGATGACTACGCGGTGACGTCAACCGAGCGTGCAAAGTTGGCAAATACCGATGGCAG
>JALRCC010000238.1 GCA_023257495.1 Rugosibacter sp.
CGAGTGCGACAAATTGCAGGGCTTGCGCATGAGCATCGAATACGCGCTTTCAGCATACGACGAACGCCGGATCGATACGGCTAACGTAAAGTAGCCATCCTATTTGACGGTTTACAAACCATCAAAAGCATCGCTATGGAAAATTTTTTGAGTAATTTTATTTTTGATTTCATGATGATAAAAGTTTTTAGTACCTCCTAAAAATCCGCCATGGAACCATCATCCTTACCTAGCCCAACGCGGCTTGACCCAATGCACGACAAAATCCGTCTCGAGCATGGCAGCATCCGCACTGAGCAATGGAATGCCGTTTGGATTAAACAGGTTATTCTGCGTTTTGGCAAACTCCTCCCGCGTGGGTTGGGCGCGGGATGACAAGCCCGCTGGATCGGTTGTGATGCAAAAACTCGGTGCTGATGATACGGTGCGCATGGTGATTCCGGGGGATGAAAATGGTGCGGGGTAATCCGCCCCATTTTTTACGCTTCGCGGTTCTGCCAGCTAAATTTTTCAGGCTGCCAGCCAGGCTAGCGCACCTTGTCCGGCAACCTGTCCGCTGGCAAAGCAGGCGGACAATAAATAGCCGCCCGTGGGGGCTTCCCAGTCGAGCATTTCACCTGCACAAAACACGCCGGGTAGCGTGCGCAGCATGAGATGCGAATCCAGCTCGTCGAACAGCACGCCCCCCGCGCTGCTAATGGCCTCATCAATGGGGCGCGGTGCAATCAGGGTAATCGGCAAGGCTTTGATGGCCTGCGCAAGGCGCAATGGATCGGCCAGGGTTTCTGCGGGCAAGACTTCATGCAGCAAGGCCGCCTTGACCCCTTTGATCCCCACCCGGCTTTGCAGATGACTGGCCAGAGAGCGGGCACCACGCGGGTGAGCCACTTCACTGGTAACGCGTGCCAAGGGCTTGTCGGGCAGCAAATCCAGGGTGAGGGTGAGCTTGCCTTGCGCTGCAATCGTGTCGCGCAAAAGAGCGGAATGCGCGTACATCAGGCTCCCTTCAAAGCCGCTATCAGAGAGCATGAGCTCGCCTTTGTGCTGATGTGTCTGCCCTGCCGCATCGGTAAATTGCAGGGTAATGGTTTTTAGCGGCTGCCCGGCAAAGCGGCTGCGTAAGTGGTCACTCCATCCCTTGGCGACATCAAAGCCGCAATTCGCGGGCTGCAATGGCGCAATGTGCACGCCACGTTGTGCCAATAAGGGAACCCATGCGCCATCCGATCCCAGGCGAGCCCAACTGCCACCGCCCAGGGCAAGCACAGTGACATCTGCTTCAAAATTAACTTCACCATGCGGTGCCAAGAAATGCAGTGCGCCGCGAGCCGTCCAGCCCAGCCAGCGATGGCGCACATGAAACCTGACACCGGCTGCGCGCAGGCGATGCAGCCAGTGACGCAACAGCGGGCCAGCTTTCATCTCTGCAGGAAACACGCGGCCGGACGAGCCAACGAAGGTGGCGATGCCCAGTGCATGAACCCACTCGCGCAAGGCGAGCGGCGGCATGGCTTCCAATAGCGGGCGAATAGCCGCAGCGCGTGCACCATAGCGTGACAGGAAAGTCTCGAAGGCTTCAGCGTGGGTAATGTTCAACCCGCCTTTGCCCGCCAGCAAAAACTTGCGGCCGACCGAAGGCATGGCGTCAAACAGATCTACCTGCACCCCGGCTTGGGCCAATACTTCGGCAGCCATCAAGCCTGCCGGGCCGCCGCCGATAATCACGGCACGGCGGCGATTTCCGCTAGGGGCAACGGATGGCATGATTGATTCTCGTGAAAAAATTAAACCGTGCCGAGGTTTTCTGAGGGTTTCGTCACAGTTGTGTGCCGTATCACCAGCGCCGACTTTTAGTCACTGCAAGTTGAGCGACGTCAAGCCAGCGCTGGCAGGCTGCTTTTTAACGCGACCGCTGAGCGGGCTTGGCATCGCGCCCCCCGCCGGAGCGTGATGTGCGTGGCCCGTAGTTGCGCTCGCCTGTGCCCCCCCCGTTTGCACCGCCGTGTGCACTGCTACCAGTGCGACGGTTTGAACGTTGATTTGCCGCTGAACGCCCCGGACGATTAGCCGATGATGCAGGCTTGTGCCCGGGTGAGCGGGGCGATGATGCAGGGGAGGGACGTGTTTGTTGCGGCTCAAACCCGGGCAGGATGGACGTATCCAGCTCGCGCTTGAGCAGTCGCTCGATGTCGCGCAGCTGAATGCGCTCATCAATGCTGACGAGCGATAAAGCTGCGCCGCTTGAGCCAGCGCGACCGGTGCGGCCAATGCGGTGGATATAGTCTTCCGGCACATTCGGCAGTTCGAAATTCACCACACGTGGCAGGCTGTCGATATCGATACCCCGAGCCGCGATGTCGGTGGCGACCAGTGCGGCAATCTTGCCGGATTTGAAATCAGCCAGCGCACGGGTACGCGCGTTTTGCGATTTGTTGCCATGCAAAGCGGCAGAGCGGATGCCCGATTGGTCGAGCTTTTTGGACAAGGCGTCAGCCCCGTGTTTGGTGCGGCAGAACACCAGCACCTGATGCCAGCCGTGCGCCTGGAACAAATGCAGCAGGACATCTTTTTTCTGCGCCTGATCAACGCGAATCACCGATTGCGCGACCAGTTCGGCTGGCGCATTGCGGCGTGCCACTTCAACCAGCGCCGGGTTGTTCAGGATCGCATGCGCGAGTTCGCGCACTTCCGGCGCAAAGGTGGCCGAGAACAACAGATTCTGCCGCTGCTTTGGCAAGCGTTGAATGATCTTGCGAATGTCATTGATGAAACCCATGTCGAACATGCGGTCGGCTTCATCCAGCACCAGCGTTTGTACTTTGGAAAGATCGACCGTGCGCTGCGACAGATGATCCAGCAGACGGCCGGGCGTGGCGACAAGAATGTCAACGCCACGGCGCAGGGTTTGAATCTGCGGGTTGACTCCAACGCCGCCATAAATGGCCAGGCTGCGGATGCCAGTGTGCTTGCCGTAGAGGCGCACGCTTTCTTGCACTTGCGCCGCCAGCTCGCGGGTGGGCACCAGCACCAGCACGCGTGGTGCGGTGTGGGTCAGGCGCTGTAACGGCGTGCTGGGAGTAGCGGGATTTGCTACTGGGTTTGCTGCGGGGTTTGCTGGATGAGTCAGGCGCTGCAAGAGCGGCAGCACAAAAGCTGCTGTCTTGCCGGTGCCGGTTTGCGCCAGCGCTTCCAGGTCGCGTCCGGCGAGCACGTGGGGAATGGCCTGAGCCTGAATCGGTGTCGGTGTGGTGTAGCCCTGTTCGCCAATGGCTCGCAGGAGCTCGGGCGAAAGCCCAAGTTCGGTGAACTGCATGTTTAATTACCTCTGAAGCCGACCGGCCGCGCTGTGGTATTCAGTGCAACTCAGTCCGGACGGAAACTTCTATGGGGTTGAAACCGGAGAAACGCATGAGCCCGAGCATAAAGCGGGCATGAGGCAGTTTGCATCAGGTACGGCAGGGGACTGAATCGCAGCCGTTTAGAGAGTGAAACAGGGCCACAATGTACCACAGATCAGGGTTTGGCGCTAGCAGCTTCAACGCGAAGAGCTGAATTAATCAGCGCTTGATACCTCACAATGGCCAGTGTGACCAGTGCCGCGACCCCAATGCGTTGCATGCCAAAAGTGCCGACAGCCCGGGAAGCAAATGCTAGATTGCGCTTTCTGAAAAGTCGGCGCTGGTGAGACGGCGCAAGAAGAATCATTTCTCCGGGAAAAACAAAAAAAGGCGCGACATATTTCGCGCCTTTGTTGAGTGCAGTGTTGGCACGATTGTCAGAAGGTCAATTTTTTTGAGCTATTTTATCTTGGGTCTTCTTGTCAACCACGACTGATTCGCCCATTTTCACCGGCAATTGATTTGGGTAGTCGTAGCCCGTGCCTTTGTTGTGATCGATGAGCGCGCCAACACCACCACCAAAGACGATGTTGCCCCACATTGAGCCCGCCGCACGAGAAATGGCTTTTAGTAAACCATCCGGCATCCCCTCGTTTTTGCAGACGACATCAAGGTCTTCTCCAGACTTTCGGACTGAAACATTTGCGGGGGCTTTTGCATCCCAACTACCTTTGTCATTTTTTAGCTGGCACGTTGCGTCAACTGGTTGTCCTTGATAAGTTGCAGTGAGCGCTAAAGATTGATCGTTGCTCTGGGTGATACTGGCGCAACCGACGTTCGTGACTGCGGCGGTAAAAGCAATGACGTAGAGGCTGGTCTTCATTAAAACTCCTTTGGTTGGTTAATGAGAGGGTGGTGCTGATTTCAAGGTGACCTGCTGGTGCGGCTGTTCGTGCAGGTCGGTGGAAGGCAGTTTGATAAGTAGCCGAGCGGCTATGCCACGAAGCGTCTCTTTCAACTGATAGGCCATACCTTATGTGCAGCCCACCAGTTTTTTCTGGCCCTCAAGCAACTCTGGAATAGAGCCAGTCGGTGAGTATGGTTTAGCTTTTGGATGGCGATTAATATTTTCGTTATATGCCTCCAGCGCTTGATCGTAGAAGGCACACGATTTTTTTCGGTCATCAAGTCGATATGCGGACCACCCCATGTTGAAATAGACATTGGTCAATAAATCAAATTGATTTGCTTCACGTAGTTTTGATTCCGCGAGGGCATAGTATTCGAGGGCTTTTGAGTAATATTCGGATGCCTTCTCTATTCGATTTTCAAAAGTAACTGACGTATCTTGAAACCCGTGCTCGCGGTAGAACTTTTGCCACTTGCCAGTAACAGATGGCGAAAGTAGGAGGTCTGCGTATTCACGATGAGCGTTGCCGAGGCCGTGGAAGTCACGTTGCTCTTGATAGATAACGATGGCTTCCCGAATCAATCTTTCTGCAAGCAATGGCCGGTCTTGACGCATAAATAGATATTCCGCGTCATTCAGCTTCGTGAGTGGATCAGAACTTGTAATAACTCCGACACCAGCGCAACCTGACAGTAGTAAAAAAACACTTAATACTGTCGAGAGAAGAGTAGTGCGCATGGATACTCCTTTTAGAATTCATAACGACGCTGCATACAGCATATTTTCATGACGGCAGTATGTTGTTACCCAAATGGAATGTCAAGGCGTCAGTACCATTGGTACTATGGTTGGACGCTGTGAGTTGCATTATGGAGCGTGTGAAACCCGGCAATGGCAGGCGTGACAAGAATCCCATCTTGGCTGCATGCCGATTATCCGGCGACAGCGCAGGAGGCAAATGCCCGATTGCGCTTTCCGAAAAGTCGGCGCTGGTGAGACGGCGCAAGAAGAATCATTTCTCCGGAAAAAAATGGCGCGGGGGTCTCCCGCGCCATTTTTATGCCTTGCGGAGTGTGTCCCCTCAAAGCATTTTTTGGGTGGCCAGCAGATTAGTAAGAAAGCGCGGGATACTCCCCAATGTAGGTCGGACTTTTAGCCTGCTTGATCATGAAATGGGCGACATCTTTTCGAGAAATCGATCCAATTCTGGTTGATTTGGTAAGCTCAGTGGTGACTCTGTATTTCTGAGTTAGATCACCATTCGTCAGCCGTCCAGGACGAACAAACATCGCGTTTGAGTAACTACCTGAAATCATTTGCTCCATTTGCGTTTTTTCAGCGTAAATATTTTTCAAGAAAAGATTAAACAAAAACTTTATGAAGAAAGAGTGGTAGTCCCGACTCTTTCCTGCGCCGAATCCAGTGAGCACAATGACAGGCGGTTTGTTTGGCAGAGAGGCAAGTACCTTCAAGAGCGTTTGAGCCGCCTTTGGATAAAACCCGGTTGCTTTGGTGCTCATGCCGGTGCCCAATGCTATTAGCACCGTGTCCGCGCCTTCTATTGTTTTTCGGACATCGGTTTCGTTCAGGGCACTGCCCTGTACCGGGGTTACACCGGGAGCATTCGGGATTGAGCCGATACTTCTGGATAACGTTGTTACAGAATCGCCTGATTCAATCAATTGCTTCACGATCTCCAGTCCGACTCCGGCGGATGCGCCAATCACTGCAATTTTCATAGTCAATTCCTTTATTTCGATGGTATTCGAATATTCAAGGTCATGTCAGCACGGCATCTTGCAGTAAATGCACTTTCACGCGCTTGCCCTTGATCGTGCCAGCCGATAGCTTGCGGTGCGCCTCACGCGCAATGCCGCGTTCGACG
>JALRCC010000272.1 GCA_023257495.1 Rugosibacter sp.
AGGCCTGGCGCGATAATGTGCGCGCTCCACGGTCACCCAACCCGGGTACATCAAACACATCCGTTGGATCTGCCAGTACTTGCTTGGCAATTCCGTAACGCACTTTGATTTCTTCAGCCTCAGCCGTTGGGGTACGCAAGGCCATGGCAATATCATTCGTGATCTGATCACCTGCAATCGGTATCACAGCGGTATGACGTATCGCACCCTCAGTAAAAATCGCGATGTCCGTGGTGCCACCACCAATATCAACCAACACCACACCCAATTCTTTTTCATCATCAGTCAGCACTGCATCGGCCGAAGCCATAGGCTGCAATATCAAGTCGGTGACTTCGAGTCCGCAACGACGTATGCACTTCACAATGTTTTGCACCGCCGATACCGCACCGGTGACGATATGCACTTTCACTTCCAGACGTATGCCGCTCATACCTATCGGCTCGCGCACACCTTCTTGGTTGTCGACCATGAACTCTTGCGGAACGGTGTGCAGCAGCTGCTGATCAGTAGGAATATTGACGGCTTTAGCCGTTTCAATCACGCGCGCGACGTCAGTAGCAGTCACTTCCTTGTCTTTGATGGCAACCATGCCACTCGAATTAAAACTGCGGATATGACTTCCTGCGATGCCTGTCCATACATTGCGTATCTGGCAGTCCGCCATCAACTCTGCTTCTTCAAGCGCACGTTGTATGGACTCCACCGTAGCCTCAATGTTCACTACAACGCCTTTTTTTAATCCTTTGGAATCGTGCTGCCCGAGTCCAATCACTTCATGCCGGCCATTAGGCAACACCTCGGCCACTACAGCAACGACTTTCGAGGTACCGATATCGAGACCGACAATGAGATTTTTTGCGTCTTTTGTCATAATTATTTAGAGTTTGATTCCAGTATCTATACAGCGTCCGGTTGCAACATTTCCGAATTACTTGAACCTGCTTGTCCACGCATGCGATAGGCCAATCCATTCGGATAGCGCATATCCACACTCTCTATGCGCCCAGCCATCTGTGCTGACAAACGCGGGTACGCCGTCACAAATCTCGCTACACGCAACCTAAACGCATCACGCTCATGCACACGACCCAACTTCAATGTGACGCCGTTAGTAAGTTTTGCTGTCCACGCATAGCGTTTAGAGAGTTGTAATTCTCTAGGTGCCAGTTTCAGCGGAGCGAGCCAATCACGCAAATCTGCTAAGCGCTCAGCGACTTCATGCGCACTGCCATCAGGCCCTTCTAATTGAGGTAGACGCCCTTCAGCTTCGGCCTCATCTAAATTAGCCGTAAACAAATAACCATCTACGGATAACAATCGTCCATCTTGTTCACCCCATGCGCCTAGCACTTGATACTCATCTACCGACACAATCAGTTTATTCGGCCACTCACGACGCACTGATGCGCGCTGCACCCAAGGAACCATTTCAAACGCATTACGAACTGCTGCTAAATCAGCCGTGAAAAAATTTCCACGTATCCGAGGCAATGCTGCACTACGTACCGTGGCCGCATCGACATACCGTAACGGCCCCTCGTTCGCGCCTTGTACCTTCACTACGCGCAACTCAAACATAGGCTGACGCGCCACCCATTTGTAGCCTGCATACAGCACGCACAAAACCAACACGCCAAACAAAGCGCGAGTGATTCTGTTCATTGTGCTGATGTCGGGCGACCTGATGGGTGTTCCCACGGCCATCGGCCTGTCGCAGGCGGTGATCCGCAACATCAAGGAAAACCTGTTCTGGGCCTTCGCCTATAACGTGCTGCTGATTCCCGTGGCGGCGGGCGTTCTCTATCCCGTGAACGGCACGCTGCTCTCGCCCATGATCGGGGCGGGTGCCATGGCGCTCTCCAGCGTCTTCGTCGTCGGCAATGCGCTGCGCCTCCGGCGCTACCGGCCCACCGTGAAGGAGCAATCTGCATGAACATCGGCGAAGCGGCCGCGGCTTCGGGCGTCTCGTCCAAGATGATCCGCTATTACGAGCAGGTGGGGCTCATCGCCCCGCCGGTCCGCACCCAGTCGGGTTATCGCGTCTATGGCGACAACGACATCCACGCGCTGCGCTTCATCCGCCGGGCGCGGGACTTAGGGTTCACCGTGGAGCAGATCGCCGAACTGATGCAGCTTTGGCGCGACAAGGCCCGCGCGAGCGCGGACGTGAAGCGCCTGGCCCTCGAACACGTCAGCGTGCTGGAGGCCAAGATGCGCGAGATCGAGGAGATGGCCAAGGCGCTGAAGCACCTCGCTGCGACGTGCCATGGGGACGCGCGTCCCGATTGCCCGATCATCGAGGAACTGGCCCATGGCGGCTGCGCCGCGCATGCCAGCGACAGCCATCTGGGCCGGGGATTCGGGAAGCTGAAATAGGCGGGGCTGCCTCAGCAGTTCAGGAAGCGG
>JALRCC010000273.1 GCA_023257495.1 Rugosibacter sp.
ACAGCCCAGATCGAGCACGCGTTCGTTGGGCTTTACCCAACTCGCGATCAAATCAAAATCAGCACGTTCGACAGTAGGCATCACAGCGTGATCCGTTGTAGATAGGCGGCCACAACCGCATGATAATAAGCATCATCCATGAGAAAAGAATCATGGCCATGGGCACAATTGCTTTCAGCATAGGCAACCGATTGTCCGTTATGCACCAGCGCCTGCACAATCTCGCGCGAGCGAAAAGGCGCAAACCGCCAGTCGGTCGCAAAAGCAATGACCAGAAAGCTTGCCTGTGCAGGTGCCAATGCCGTCGCTAACTGTCCGTCATAAGCTAGCGCAGGATCAAAATAATCCAGTGCTCTCGTCATGCGCAGATAGGTATTCGCATCAAACAGACCAGCAAATTTATCTCCCTGATAGCGCAAATAAGATTCGATCTCGAATTCCACCTCAAAACTGTAGCTACCAGCACCAGGGCGCTGACGACGGCCAAATTTTTCGGCCATCTGATCATCAGACAAATAAGTGATATGCCCCAGCATGCGCGCCAATCGCAAGCCATTCAATGGCCGCACATCATGCGCATAATAGTTGCCGCCATGAAAATCGGGGTCACTCAAAATGGCCTGCCGCGCAATTTCATTGAACGCAATATTTTCAGCCGAGAGCTTGGCGGCAGATGCAATCACTAAACTATGTCGCACCCGCTCAGGAAAACTCAACGTCCATTGCAATGCCTGCATACCGCCCAAGCTGCCACCAATCACGGCAGCCCAGGCATCAATACCCAAAACATCGGCCAAGCGTGCTTGGGTTGCCACCCAGTCTTCAACCGTCACGACAGGAAAGTCTGCCCCCCAGTGCTTTCCTGTAGCGGGGTTGATGCTGGCAGGCCCCGTTGAACCATGACATCCACCCAGATTATTCACGCCGACGATGAAAAAACGATCCGTATCCAGTGGGCGACCAGGGCCAATGATGTTGTCCCACCAGCCCAGGTTGTCTTTTTGATCTGCGTAATATCCGGCCACATGGTGATGACCCGAGAGCGCATGACAAACCAGAATCGCGTTGGATTTGGCTGCGTTCAAGGTGCCATAGGTTTCATAGACCAGATCAAAGCAAGGCAGCGATGCCCCGCTTTTCAACACCAAAGGCGTAGAAAAATGCGCCTGCTGAGGAAGAACCAACCCGACACTTGTCATTGTTATCTTATGACCTCACAGCCGCGCCATCAGCTCGGCGATTTTTTCAGGCTCATCGACTTTTAACAAGCGTGAGACATGCGGAGCCAAAAGGGTTGTATCCGACTTTAACACCTGCTGCTTGACCTCCAATAACTGCGCTGGGTGCATCGAAAATTGACGTAACCCCATACCGAGCAATAGACGCGTCAATTTGGGATCGCCCGCCATTTCACCACACACAGAAACCGGCAGCCCGGCTCGCGCGCCAGCCTGCAAGGTTTTGAGAATCAACTGCAACACAGCCGGATGCACGGGGTCATACAGATGCGCCACCGCTCCGTCGCTGCGATCAATGGCCAGCGTATATTGAATCAAATCATTCGTGCCGATCGACAAAAAATCAAGGTGGCGTAAAAACGGGCCCAGTGCCAAGGCTGCCGCAGGGATTTCTATCATGCCCCCGACTTCAACATCCGCCGCAAATTTATGCCGTGATTCGCGCAGCTGCGTTTTGGCTTGTTCGATCAAGGCCAGCGTTTGCACAATTTCCTGTGCATGCGCCAGCATGGGAATCAACAATCGGACTCTGCCATGTTGCGAAGCCCGCAAAATCGCACGCAACTGGGTCAGGAAAATCTGCGGCTCGGCAAGGCAAAACCGAATGGCGCGCAAGCCCAGCGCGGGGTTAGGAGAAAGATGCTCCCCTTCGCGACTT
>JALRCC010000133.1 GCA_023257495.1 Rugosibacter sp.
GATTGACGAGAATCGTGCCGACAAAATCACCATATAGCATCATTGAAGGTGAGCGTTAGGCATTCCATTCTTGTGTGCAAAATAGGATCACGTAAGCCACCTCATCAACCTCAATTCAACACCGATTAGCCTAACCGCTGGCTCTGCTGATAGAAACTTTCGAAAAACCGAAACAACCCTTCCTGCTTCTTGTTATTTCATTGGGTTCACGGCAGGATGTACAAATAAAAACTTCTGTGGTGCCTTCTGTGGTGCCTAAAGGCCCGACTTTTCGGGGAATTGAATCAACCAAGGTAAAGACCATGCAAACGTTCAAGACAAGTACAGTTGAGGCCAACGGGATTCAGTTTCAATATCTGGAAGCAGGCGCAGGGCCACTGGCGCTTTGCCTGCACGGCTTTCCAGATTCTCCGTGGACTTACCGCTACCTCATCCCCGCTCTTGCCAAAGCAGGTTATCGCGCCGTGGCACCATTCATGCGGGGATATGCGCCGACAGAAATTCCGGCGAACGGCGACTATTTAACCAGCACACTTGCCGCCGACGTGGTCGCTTTGCATGAAGCTTTGGGAGGTGACGAAAAGGCCGTACTCATCGGCCACGATTGGGGTTCTGTGGCAGCTATGGGCGCCGCAGTGCAAGCCCCGCAGCGCTGGCGCCGATGCGTGTTCATGAGCGTGCCACCCTTCTCGGTTTTTGGCCAAATTGCGTTTAGTTACGAACAAATCAAACGCTCGTTCTACTTCTGGTTTTTTCAAATGCAAATCGCCGATACCATCGTGCCGGGGGGCGATCTTGCTTTCATTGACGGGCTGTGGGCTGACTGGTCACCTGGCTACGACGCAAAGGAGGATCTGCTGCACGTCAAAGACTGCTTGCGTCATCCTGCCAACTTGCAAGCCGCTATGGGTTACTATCGATCACTGTTTGATCCTGTCCGCTTTGGCTCACCTGCAGGAATGGAAGAGCAAGTCGCCGCTTGGGGCCGCCCGATTCCCCAACCCGCGCTTTACCTGCACGGCACGCAAGATGGCTGTGTCGGTCTTGATGCAACGGCAACAAACAATGTCCTGGATTTTCTTGGTGCGGGCTCAGCAGCCGAAAGAATTAATGGCGCAGGCCACTTCCTGCATGTGGAAAAACCAGCGAAAATTAACGAGCGCATTCTGCAGTTTTTAGGCCAAGCGTAGTAGTTTCCCATGTAGTGTTCCCCCATCGGGTAAGGCATTACACGCAAAGGGCGCGCGCTACCGCCGCTGATTCTCGAGTATTCATTTCAGTCATGGCAGGTTTTGCGATCGCAAAGCTCTGCTTCATTGCCAAACCAACATGCACTGCCTCTGCATTCTCCCAAGTCATCTTTGCACTTCCTGCGGCCAAGTAATCCCCTGTGGCGTATCACCAGCGCCGACTTTTCTCTGTGTATCCACTCCCGGTCTAAACCGCTGCTGAATACCTCAGTACGTCAAAAACGCGTTATATTTGAGGCAACCCAATGGATGTTACCCGTGGAACTTTTCACCACGATGAGGATGCTTCACGTTTTTTAGGCAGCATCGTTCCGCAATCCAAAAATAAATAAAGTATGGAGACTTGCACCATGAACCCACCCTCAACTATTGCCACGCGCGACAACGAACCCTGGCGCGTCAATGTGCGCGGTAACCAACCTGCGCTGGCGGTGCCGCGCGATGCCAGCTGGTGGACCGGAAAATCACCTGCGGCATGTCCTGGCTTGGCCGCCGATGGCACGCTGACCGCCTTGCCGCTGCCGAATTTAGCCACCTGCACGCGGCGCGAAGTGCAAGATTATTTTGATAGCGGCTGGACGCTGACAGAAGTTTTGTTTGCCGGGCTTAAAGGCGAAGAAGCATTTTTTCGCCCGCCATATCACGGGCTGCGCCATCCGATGGTGTTTTACTTCTGCCATCCTCCCGTGTTTTATACCAACAAGCTGCGTGTCGCCGGCCTGATTGCTGCGCCGCTGAATCCTTATTTCGAAAAACTGTTCGAAGTCGGCGTGGATGAAATGCGTTGGGACGACATGTCGAAAAACGAGATGCTGTGGCCCAGCGTGGATGAGGCACGCGCTTACCGCGCCGCGGTCTATGCAACGGTTAGCCAGGTGATCGCCACACACCCGGGCCTGGCCGATGGGCATGCGCCCATTACCTTGAATGATCCGCTATGGGCGCTGTTCATGGCTTTTGAGCACGAGCGTATTCACCTGGAAACCTCAGCGGTATTGGTTCACGAACTACCGCTCGATCACGTTCAACGTCCCGCCGCCTGGCCTGCGCTGTATCCTGCCGCGCCACATGATGCCTCTACCGCACTCCGCCCCCGTCCTGGTACGGATTACCCTGCACTGACCTTGCGCGATGTCGCTGCTACGCGCATCACGTTAGGCAAACCCGCCGACTGGCCTTCTTACGGGTGGGACAACGAGTATGGCTCGCGTAGCGCCCGTGTGGAATCTTTTCGCGCCAGCACCCAGTTGATCAGTAATGGCGCGTTTCACGAATTTGTTGCCGCAGGCGGGTATCGGGAAGAGCGTTTCTGGTCACCGAATGGCTGGGCATGGCGCAGTTATCGCAATATCAAATGGCCGACTTTTTGGGTTCCGGATGGCCCTGCCGGGTTGCATCGCTACAAATTGCGCACCTTGTTTGAGGTGATCGATATGCCGTGGAACTGGCCTGTGGAAGTTAACGGCCACGAGGCTTACGCTTATTGCCAATGGAAATCCGAACAAGACGGCACCACTTATCGGCTGCCGAGCGAGCATGAGCACCATGCGCTGCGCGATAGCGTGCACCGTGTTGCGGACGATATGGCATTGCAGTGCGATGGCATGGCGTTTCGCCAGCAGGGAATCAACCTGAATCTCGCCTATGGCTCGCCCATGCCGGTGGATGCGGGGCGTATCACCAACGCCGGGTTTTATGATGTGTTTGGCAATGGCTGGCAATGGCTGGCAGATGATTTCAATCCCTTGCCCGGTAGTGAAGTCCATCCACTCTATGATGATTTCAGCAGCCCGTGTTACGACGGTCAGCATCAGATGATCCTGGGCGGCTCATGGGTTTCCACTGGCGAAATGACCGGCCCCTGGGCACGGTTTCACTTTCGCCCGCATTTTTTTCAGCACGCAGGGTTTCGCCTGGTCGAAGCGGCTCACGATGGCGGTGCCATTCACCTGGATAGCGGCGATGCAGCGCATCAGGTGTATGAAGACCGGCAGATGGTGAATGATTACCTGCTGCTGCACTATGGCAGTCAGGTCGACCAGATGCCGCATGCTTTTGGCCCGCAGGCGGCGACGGAATTCCCGCTGCGCTGTGCACAATGGTTACTCGAAGGTGCGCCAGAGTTTGGCGCGGGCACCCAGCGCGCGCTGGAAATTGGTTGTGCCGTTGGCCGGGCAAGCTTTGAATTGGCACGCGGCTATCAGGAAGTGATCGGCGTGGATCTGTCACGCGCTTTTATTGATACTGCTGAAATCTTGCAGCGCGATGGTCACTTGGATTATTTTCGCAAAGATGAAGGTGAGCTGGGCACGCACCTGACCGCACATGTGGCACCTGTCATTGATCGGCGGCGTGTGGCATTCCGCCAGGCAGACGCCTGCTCGCTGCCTGCCGATTATGTGGATTTTGATGCCGTGCTGATGGCCAATCTGCTGTGCCGTTTGCCCAGCCCGAAATCATTGCTCGGGCGGCTGGGTGGGCCGCGTGGTCTGGTTAAAGTGGGTGGACTGGTGGCACTGTTTTCACCTTATAGCTGGCTGGAACAATTTACCCCTCGCGGGGCATGGCTTGGCGGCTTTGAAAAAGCAGGGCGTCCCATAAAAACTGCGGATGCCTTGCGCGAGTTTTTCACGCAAGAGGGCTTTGTGTTACGCCGCGAAGAAGAAGTGCCCTTGGTGATTCGCGAACATCACCGAAAATATCAATACATCGTCACGCATGCCATGTTGTGGCAGCGATCGGTTTAGCCTGACTTGCTCCATAAAAAAAGCGGATGAATTTTGAATTCATCCGCTTTTTTTATGTCGGAAAAACCGAACTCTATTCGGCAGTGATTTTTTCAGCTTGCTGCACAATTTGCGCAATTCCAGTCAATTGGCTAAGCCAGACGAGAGGAATTCCCCGCAGGGGCGAAGACTCTTGGCGTGAGCGCACCGCATCGTGTGCTGCCGTCAGCGCACCCAGCATCAGTGAGCGGCCACAGCTATCGCCGCCAGCAAGAATATTGGCTTCAACTGCTTCGCCAAAACCGCTGGCGCGATGGGCAATGTGAAACAACAGTGGCAAGCCCTGGTGCAAATGGCATGGCATGCCAAAGCGTGCAGCAGCGGCTGGGGCATCCAGCACCGGCAAGGCGAGTGCTTCGGTCAGCAGGGGTTGCAGCATATCGCCTGCGGCTTGCGCTGCACGCAGCAGTGCCTGGGGTAGCGGCGTTCCGGCCAGCACTTCATCCAGCGCAATCGCCGCAACATTGGCCGCATCGCGTGCTTGCGTGTGATCGTGCGTCACCGCAACCGCTTGCTGCACTGTTTTCAAAAGCTCATCTCGCGATCGTATATGGCCAGCAGGCTGACTCACCACGATGGCAGGAATGCATTCCAGGGCAGGTAATTGATCGTCATCGGCACCGCTTATGGCGGGATAGTCTTCCGGCTTGGCATAGCTCAGCAAGCGCACGACGGTCAGGCGCGTAGGACGATCGGCATATCCCACCCAATGCCCGCCAGGACCAAAGGCAGCGAGCCATTCTTGTTGAAATGCTTGGCGCGCGAAATTGCCGCCTGTTTTGGCGAGATGCGCCAGCATCAGACGACACGACTCCCCATAAAAAGACAAGTCGCCCACCTGCTTACCTGCGTGAGCGAAATAACCCATTGCCCCGTGATAGCTTTCTGGATCCGGCGCGCGAAATGTCAGCGGGCCTTGTTGCTGCAGGTTTTTCAGCCGCTCTGCATCGTACAGCCAGTGCAAGCCTAGCGTGGCTGCATCGGCAGTTAGGGCACCCAGTATGGCTGCAAGTCGTGGAGTCATTTTTTATGGAAACCTTTGCCAGATACCGTTGCGCATATTTTTTAAGCGTTCTTACCCTTTTGCCACAGCACGTCACCGCTGCCTGCCACGTGATTCAACCAGCGGCCAAGCACGAATAACAAGTCGGAGAGCCGATTAAGGTATTGCCGTCCGCAATCAGAGACCGTTTCGGTGGCAGCCAGCGCCACCACCGCACGCTCTGCCCGGCGGCACACAGTACGGGCCAGATGGGTAAGTGCAGCAGCTCGCTCGCCACCAGGCAGAATGAACTCCTTGAGCGGCTGCAGATTCTCGTTGTAATGATCAATCGCGGCTTCCAGCTGAGCTGGTTGGGTACTTTTAAGTAGGGTAGCACCGGGAATTGACAGCTCACCGCCCAGATCGAACAGGTCGTGCTGAATACCGATGAGTAGCGTGCGCACATCATCAGGCAACGCCTCACACAGGATGACCCCGATCAACGAATTGGTTTCATCCACATCACCTAGCGCAGAGATGCGCTCGGAGTATTTTGGACTGCGCGAACCATCACCCAGTCCCGTAGTCCCCGCATCACCCGTGCGGGTATAAATTTTCGAGAGTCGATAGCCCATAAGATTTTTTGTTCAGTGTTAATGACAGAAGAGCAAAACATCGTTCCACCCATGTGCTTCATTGTAAGCCGGGGATGATTTTTCTGCATTGCATTGCTCGACTTAGCAGGTTGTGAGCGTTACACAGCGAAGCACTGAAATGAAACCCGCTACGCTAGCGTAGTACTGTCATCTACCTTAAAGGGTACCAGGAATGAAACCGATCCTTCAGCCTGCTACAAAGCGTTGCACCGTGTCACCAGCGCCGACTTTTTGGATAAATTTCAAGAAAAAAGCGTAGCGATTTTTAGGGCGGTTCGACACCAGATCGAAGATAGAAACTGGTCCGCCCGACAGGACTCGAACCTGTTACCCCCGGCTTAGAAGGCCGGTGCTCTATCCAGATGAGCTACGGGCGGAAAAGGCAGCAAGTGCTGGAATTTATAAGATAAGAAGACAAGACTGGATGTCGTCTAAAAAAGACACGGCCCTTTAGTAAAAAGACAAAAGGGATTGGTCGGGGTGAAAGGATTCGAACCTTCGACATCTTGCTCCCAAAGCAAGCGCGCTACCGGGCTGCGCCACACCCCGAACAACTTCGCATTCTACTCAACCTGGCGTTTGTCGGTCAATGCTGTTAAGCTCTTTCTGGCTTCTGTTGTCATAAAGATTTGACTTGCGATAGCCATAGGTTTCGTATATAAAGCACCCCTCTTTGTTTTTAGTTAAAAAGTGCAATGGCTGACGATCTGCTACATAAAAAACAGTTTCCTGCCTACGTTCCGAAAAAGGGCGAGCAGTATATGAGTGCAAAACAGCTGGCTCATTTCCGTGCAATACTTTCTGCGGTCAAGGAAGATCTGCGTGACGATATCGAGCGCACAGTGCATACCATGCAGGATGAGGCGACTGTGTTTGCTGATCCCAATGATCGTGCCAGTCAGGAATCTGACATTGCGCTTGAGCTCCGCAATCGTGATCGCGAACGCAAGTTGATCAAGAAAATTGACGAGTCCATCGCTCTTATCGAAAGCGAGGATTATGGTTACTGCAATTCATGTGGTGTTGAAATCGGCCTGAAACGCCTCGAGGCCCGCCCAACTGCAACGCTATGCATTGACTGCAAAACACTGGAAGAGCATCGCGAAAAACAGATCGGCAAATAATTTTTTATCGCTATTTGGCATAGCTGACTCACATCTATTTTTAATTAGCCAATAAAAAAAGGACGCTTGAGCGTCCTTTTTTATTAACTACTTGGTTACAACTATTTTTACTCGGCAGCCGCAGGTGCCTCAGGTGTAGCCGCCAGTTCTGCCTCAACAGCCTTCATCGATAAGCGCACGCGGCCCTTATCATCTGTTTCGACCACTTTCACTTTAACAATCTGCCCCTCTTTGAGGTGATCAGCTACGGAATTCACCCGTTCATTTGCAATCTGTGAGATATGCAGCAAACCATCTTTACCTGGCAACAAGCTAACGATGGCACCGAAATCCAGCAGACGAAGCACGGTGCCCTCATAAACGCGGCCTACTTCGACTTCAGCGGTAATATCCTCAATACGCTTCTTGGCGATTTGAGCCGCATCTGCATTCACTGAAGAAATGGTGATTGAACCATCGTCTGCGATATCAATCACGCAACCGGTTTCTTCAGTCAACCCGCGAATTACGGCACCACCTTTACCAATCACATCACGGATTTTTTCCGGATTGATCTTCATGTGGATCATTCGTGGCGCAAAACTGGATACTTCTTCACGGGGGGCAGACATTGAAGCATTCATCAATCCAAGGATGTGCAAGCGCGCTTCTTTGGCTTGTGCCAAAGCAACTTGCATGATTTCTTTGGTGATGCCCTGAATCTTGATATCCATTTGCAGCGCAGTAATACCGGCTTCAGTACCTGCTACCTTGAAATCCATATCACCCAGATGATCTTCATCCCCCAGGATGTCGGTCAGTACGGCAAAGCGGTTACCCTCTTTGATCAGACCCATCGCGATACCCGCTACAGGAGCCTTCAGTGGCACACCGGCATCCATCAGCGCAAGCGATCCGCCACAAACAGACGCCATGGAAGATGAGCCATTAGACTCGGTAATTTCTGACACAACCCGCATTGAATAACCAAACTCTTCAGCCGAAGGTAAAACAGCAACCAAAGCGCGTTTGGCTAAGCGGCCATGTCCAATTTCGCGGCGCTTTGGCGTACCTACACGTCCGGTTTCACCCGTTGCATAGGGTGGCATGTTGTAGTGAAGCATGAAGCGATCACGATATTCACCTTGCAACGCATCGATGATTTGTTCATCACGGCCAGTTCCCAGGGTTGCAATAACCAATGCCTGCGTTTCGCCGCGTGTGAACAAAGTAGAACCGTGCGTACGTGGCAAAACCCCGTTACGAATCGCAATAGGACGTACAGTACGTGTATCACGCCCGTCAATACGTGGCTCACCACTGAGTATCTGGTTACGAACAATCTTGGCCTCAAGATCAAACAGGCAATTGTTCACTTCATTCAATTCAGGAGGATTCTCGACGCCTTCAACTAAAGCAGCAACGGTTTTTTTGGCAATCTCACGCGTTTTTTCAGTCCGCGCTTGTTTGCTGGTAACCCGATAGGCTTCGCGCAATTCGTTTTCAGCCAATTCGCCCACACGAGCAATCAGTGGCTCATTACGGGGGGCTGGCTGCCAATCCCATTCTGGCTTACCAGCGATCTCAACCATCTCGTTAATGGCATTAATAGCCACCTGCATTTGTTCGTGGCCAAATACAACAGCCCCCAGCATAACTTCTTCTGACAACTGCTGAGCTTCTGACTCCACCATCAAGACAGCCGCTTGTGTTCCGGCAACTACGAGGTCAAGCTGCGTGCTTTCCAGGAGTTGCGTTTTAGTTGGGCACAGAACATAGTTACCGTTGATATAACCCACGCGCGCAGCACCAATCGGACCATTGAAAGGAATCCCGGAAATAGCCAATGCAGCAGAGGCACCAAGCAACGCAGGGATATCCGGATCAATTTCCGGGTTGCATGACATAACGGTGCAAACGATTTGCACTTCGTTGTAAAAACCTTCTGGAAATAAAGGGCGCAGTGGGCGATCAATTAACCGGCAGGTTAAAATTTCCTTCTCGGACGGACGCCCTTCACGCTTGAAAAAGCCACCCGGGATACGGCCTGCGGCGTAGGTTTTTTCCTGATAATCCACAGTCAGCGGGAAAAAGTCCTGGCCTGGCTTGACTGAACGTGCACCGACGACGGTAACCAGAACGACCGTATCTTCCATGGTAACCAGTACAGCGCCCCCTGCTTGACGAGCAATCTCGCCTGTTTCCAGAGTAACTGTATGGTCGCCATAAGCAAAACTCTTTTTGACTGGACTAAACACGAATATCCCTTTCAGTAAAAATAAAAGCCGGCTCAGCACTCAAGGCTGAACCGGCAAGATCCATCATCGTTCGATGAGTACGCGACACTGGTCGCCCAATTTAAAAAACTAAAACCGCGATTTATTTTCGCAGACCAAGACGCTCAATCAGCTCGCGATAGCCTTCTGCATTTTTGCGCTTGAAATAATCAAGCATCTTGCGACGCTGGCTAACCATTTTCAACAGCCCACGACGTGAATGATGGTCTTTCACGTGTGTTTTAAAGTGGTCCGTCAAATCATTGATGCGTGCTGTAAGCAGTGCAACCTGGACTTCCGGGGAGCCCGTGTCACCTTGCGCGCGTTGGTAATTAGTTACGATACTTGCTTTATCTGTCGTGGAAATTGCCATGGTAGTTTCCTTGCTTATTCTGACTCTTAAAGAGCCGGTCATTATAACGTCTCAAGCAACGCTTTATCAAGCTATCTGCATTATATTGCAGAAGATATGAGTCTTTTGGGTTGCAGCCAGCCATCGGCTGTCACCTGGCAGACCCCCATAAAGCGGTTATCTGCATCATAAGCTCGCATGAGAGCCGCCGCCTCACAGTTCCAGCGTACAGCTTGCCCTTGCTTTACCTTGGCCGAGTTTTCAGTGTCTAGCCGCACAATGCCAAGATCCGTTAGTAGTGCATCCGCTGGTAAAAGTAATGCATCGCGAGCTGGATTATCGAGGGATTCGAGCATAGTGATCGCATGCGCCTGGGCGATATCCAATGCGCCTATGCCTGTTCGCCGCAGTGCAGTTAAATGAGCGCCACAGCCCAACGCCTCACCAATATCCGCAGCTAAGGTTCGTATGTAAGTACCCTTGCTGCAACTAACCTCGCAAACAAAATATTCCTCTTCCCATTCAACTAACTGAATCTGATAAATATGCACATGCCTAGGTGCACGTTCCAGCACAATACCTTCGCGGGCATAGGCATACAAGGGCTTGCCATCGCGCTTCAATGCTGAGTACATGGGAGGAACTTGTTCGATATCACCCTGAAATCGAGTTAACACCTGCTCCAGATCAGCACGGCTTGTTGTCACAGGTCGTCGCGCTAAAACAATGCCTTCGGCATCTGCTGTATCTGTGGTAACTCCAAGCTGAACGGTCGCAACATAGCGTTTATCGGCATCGAGCAAAGCACTGGAGAATTTTGTGGCTTCACCAAAACAAAGGGGTAATAAGCCAGAGGCCAAGGGATCAAGCGTGCCCGTATGCCCCGCTTTATTAGCGTTATAAAGACGCCGTGCAGCTTGCAAGGCGTGATTTGAAGAAACGCCTAAAGATTTATCTAGTAATAAAACGCCATCCAGTCGACGGCGCACAGAACGTCGTGGCGCGCTCAATCGTGATCCAGCTTCTTGTCCGAATTAACAGCATCATCAATCAGGCCAGACAAGTAGGTACCCCGTTCAACTGATGCGTCGTAGAAAAAATGCAATTCGGGAATTTGATGGATTCGCAACCGGCGGCCTAACTCGCGCCGCAAAAATCCAGCCGACCTTTGCAGACCTTCTGCAATAACTACTTTTGACTCTGCACTCGCTAAAGACGTATAAAAAACTTTGGCATGCGCGTAATCGGCGGTCACCTCAACATCGGTTACTGTGACTAATGACAGCAGTGAAGCAATACGTGGGTCTTTGAGATAAAAACGTAGCAGATCAGCCAGCTCACGGCGAAGCTGTTCTGCTACACGGTCAGATCGCGCAAAGCCACGCTGTATCGCCATTACCGATTAAAGCGAACGTGCAATTTCTTGCGTTTCAAAAACTTCAAGCTGATCGCCTTCGTTGATGTCATTAAAGTTCTTGAGACTCAAACCACATTCAAAGCCTTCTCTGACTTCTTTCGCATCGTCCTTGAAGCGCTTCAGTGAGTCCAGTTCCCCGGTATGTACGACAACATTGTTGCGTAACACGCGTACTGAAGCATTGCGCTTAACAATACCTGACAACACCATACAGCCAGCCACCGCCCCAACTCTGGAAATACGGAATACCTGGCGAATCTCGACCATGCCCAGCACCACATCTTTTTTCTCAGGGGCCAGCATACCTGACAGGGCAGCCTTTACCTCATCTACCACGGCATAAATGATGCTGTAAAAACGAATATCCACGCCAAAGTTTTCTGCCGCCTTGCGCGCACCGGCGTCTGCTTTGGTATTAAAACCGATGATTACCGCTTTTGATGCGGAGGCAAGATTTACATCAGACTCACCAATACTCCCCACACCGGCGTGGATAATGGATATCTTGACTTCGCTCGTAGATAGCTTGTTGAGCGCCTGAACCAGTGCTTCCTGAGAACCCTGAACATCCGCTTTAACAATCAGTGGCAAGGTTTTTATTTCACCTTCAGCCATCTGTTCAAACATGTTTTCAAGTTTTGCTGCCTGTTGCTTAGCTAACTTGACATCCCGAAACTTGCCTTGCCGGAACAGGGCAATTTCACGTGCCTTGCGTTCATCAGCGAGCACCATGCCGATATCACCCGCAGCAGGAACATCCGCCAAACCTTGAATTTCGACGGGAATGGATGGGCCCGCTGCTTCAACGGACTTTCCATTCTCATCCATCATGGCACGCACGCGACCAAAAACTGAACCAAGCAGAAGAGAGTCTCCCCGCCGCAGAGTTCCTGACTGTACCAACAGCGTAGCTACCGGCCCCTTGCCTTTATCCAGGCGAGCCTCGATGACTATACCCTTTGCCGGAACATCAACAGGGGCCTTCAATTCAAGGACTTCAGCCTGTAAAAGCAATTGTTCAAGCAATTCATCCACCCCCGCGCCCGACTTGGCGGATACACCGATGAATGGCGAGTCACCACCATATTCCTCTGGCACAACACCTTCAGCGACCAGCTCCTGCTTAACTCGCTCAGGATTACCGTCAGGCTTGTCAATTTTAGTAATAGCGACGACCAGCGGCACCCCTGCCGCTTGAGCATGATGAATCGCTTCTTTGGTTTGCGGCATGACACCATCATCCGCCGCAACAACCAAAATAACGATATCAGTGGCTTTTGCACCGCGTGCGCGCATCGACGAAAAGGCTTCGTGACCCGGCGTATCAAGAAATGTGATCATGCCACGCGGCGTTTCCACATGATAAGCCCCAATGTGTTGCGTAATCCCGCCAGCTTCACCATGTGCGACACGGCTCTTGCGAATATAGTCGAGCAAAGAGGTTTTACCGTGATCAACGTGGCCCATGACCGTAACAACAGGGGCACGTGGCAATTGCTCGAACACCTTATGTTCTACCTGATCATCCAAAAAAGCCTCTGGATCGTCTAACTTGGCAGCGAATGCGCGGTGTCCCATTTCCTCGACCACAATCATTGCGGTCTCTTGATCTAACACCTGGTTAATCGTCACCATCGAACCTATCTTCATCATCACCTTGATGACCTCAGATGCCTTCACCGTCATCTTGTGTGCAAGATCAGCAACTGAAATAGTTTCCGGCACTTGTACATCATGAATGATCGCTTCAACCACCGGCTGCGGAGCACTATCTTCGTTATGATGTCCGCGATGCCCGCCACCATGACGCCCACCACCTTTGGCACCACGCCAGCCAGAAGAGGGGCCCACGTCGCCTCGTGTTTTAATCACCCGACGCTTGGTCGCATCCTCTTTCCAGACAGTTTTCTTGGCAGACTTGGCTTTTGTTTCGTCTTCCTCTTTACTCGCTGGTTTATGTATCGTTCCTGACACACCGGGTGTTGGCGTTATTGCTTTTACTGCGGCTTTTTGTCCTGCCGCCACGGCAGCGGCACTAGCGGCTTGTTGCTGAAGAACACGCGCCTCAGCCTCAGCACGAATCCTCATTTCACGTGCATTCTTTGCCTCAAACTCCGCCGCTTGAATTGCCGCCAACTGCGCCTGACGTTTCGCCTCAGAATCTCGTAGAGCACGCTCAGCAGAATCTATGACTGATTTTACTTTTGGCCTTGCAGTAGACCTCACAACAGGAGCTTTCGGCTCAGGGGCTGCCACTTGCTCAGTCGCACCGCTTTGCTCAGCTACCACCACATTGGAAGTCTGGCTACCAGATACAGCAGCAACCGGCTTGATATCCGCAGTCAAAACCGGAGGCACTTCAGCCTTAGCCGCTACCCCAGGCGCATCACCTTCCTCCGCTCCGGCTGCCACAGAAGCAGCTGCTGACTTCTTCTTGATAGCCTCAACCTCTTTTACCGGCGGAATTTCAGATTGAATTTCTGTTTGAACTTCTATTGGAGCCTCTACTACCTTTTGCTCCAACGGAGGCTGGATAGCAGATTCTTCCGCTTTAGGTAAATCAGTTGCTAAATTTTTTGCGCTCACCACATCAGCTGTGACGGCTGCTTCTGGTACATCTCTCTTGACAAACACTCGCTTTTTGCGCACCTCAACCTGGATGGTACGCGACCTACCCGCAGCGTCCGATGACTTGATCTCGGTTGTCTGCTTACGCACTAAAGTGATCTTTGACTTCGCCGCAGACTCTCCATGTGATTTGCGCAGATAGTCCAATAGGCGCGCTTTATCCTGCTCCGACATCATGTCGCTAGGAGCTTGCTTTTCAACACCAGCTTTGGCAAGTTGATCCAATAGATCAAGGGCCGGCATTTTCAGCTCGGTTGCAAATTCAGAAACAGTCATCAAAGCCATGCCTTTACCCTCATTATTCCTCAGCGAACCAATGAGCACGCGCAACAACAATCAAGTCTTTGGCTTGATCAGCGCCCATTCCAGTCATTTCAGTTAATTCATCGACTGCCAGATCCGCCAATGCCTCGCGATCTGTACCCCCGTGCTTCGCCAGTTTTGCCGCCAACCCAGCGTCCATTCCCTCTAATGCGAGCAGATCTTCAGATACTTTCTCGAGTTGCTCTTCATCGGCAATGGCGGCAGTTAATAAAACATTACGCGCACGATCACGCAACTCATTCACCACCGCCTCATCGAAGGCATCAATTTCAAGCATCTCTGCTAACGGCACATAAGCAATTTCTTCTAATGAAGAAAATCCTTCCTCAATCAAAATATTTGCCACCTCATCATCTACATCGAGCTTTGCAACAAACAAAGCGCGAATCGATTCGGACTCGGATGCTGATTTTTCTTGTGACTGCTCAACAGTCATTAAATTGATGGTCCACCCCGTCAACTCGGAAGCCAAACGTACGTTTTGCCCTCCGCGACCAATGGCAATGGCAAGATTTGCTTCATCCACAACCACATCCATTGCATGCTTCTCTTCATCCACCATGATGCTCTGCACTTCGGCCGGAGCCAAAGCACCAATGACAAACTGAGCCGGGTCAGCCGACCAATTGATAATATCAACACGCTCGCCAGACAACTCATTGGTGACTGCAGTGACTCGCGAGCCACGCATACCAACACAAGTACCAATAGGGTCAATCCGAGAATCATTCGATTTCACCGCAATTTTTGCCCGCATACCCGCATCGCGTGCAGCCGCTTTGATTTCAAGCAAGCCATCTTCAATCTCAGGGACTTCAAGCTCGAACAGCTTCATGATAAAATCAGGCGCAGTGCGCGACAAAATCAACTGCGGGCCTCGTGCTTGTCGGTCAATTTTCATCAGCCAGGCGCGCACACGGTCGCCGGGACGAAGATTTTCTTTGGGGATCATCTGATCGCGCGGCAACAAAGCCTCAATGCGGCCTACCTCAATGACGGCACTACCACGATCCAGCCGTTTGACCGTACCACTGACGAGATGCTCCTTGCGCTCAAGGAAATCATTCAATACCTGCTCACGCTCAGCATCACGAATTTTTTGCAGAATAACCTGCTTGGCAGCCTGGGCACCGATACGACCAAAATCGACAGGTTCCATTGCCTCCTCAATGTAC
>JALRCC010000139.1 GCA_023257495.1 Rugosibacter sp.
CATGCGAGCGATGAGAGAAAGTCGGCGCTGGTGATACGCTGCGAAACGGTTATTTTTTGGTAGCGGCGTGTTGTTCATGGCAGTGATTATAGTGAGCGTGCAGTGGGTGTCAGCAGTGCATCCAGCTCGGCCAGTCGTGCGGGGGTGCCAACGTCTATCCAGTAGCCCGGATGGTGTTCCCCGGAAACCTGGCCGGTGGTCATGGCCGTGCGTAACAACGGTGCAAGTTTTGCCGGCTGGCCACGGGGGATGCTGCTGAATAAGGCCGGACGATAAACGCCTATGCCAGAGAATGTGAATGTATGCGCTGTGTTTTCAGAGCCAGCATCTTCCGGAGACGGGCTAACAACCTTCTTGCCATTCAAGAGGAAATCGCCTGTGGGATGATGTGCTGGATTAGCCACTAAAACCAGATGCGCCAGATCATTTGTCGCCAGGAGGTCTCTGGCACGGGCTACGTCCCAGTCGCAATAAATGTCGCCGTTGATAACCAGAAAAGGCGCATTGCCCAGAAGCGGCAGTGCGTTGGCAATGCCGCCCGCAGTCTCTAGTGCGCCTGCGGGTTCAGGTGAATAACGGATGGTCAGCCCCCACGCTGCGCCTTGTTGCAAGGCGGCTTCAATTTGTGTGCCGAGATGCGCGTGATTGATGATGACTTCGCGGAACCCTGCTGCGGCCAGGCGGTCGAGATGCCAGGCAATGAGCGGCTGGCCGCCGACGGGCAAGAGTGGTTTGGGGCAGGTATCGGTCAAAGGCCGCATGCGCTCGCCACGACCGGCCGCGAGAATCATGGCCTTCATCAGAAGGTGTAGCCATCCTGCGGGGTTTGGCCGGATACGTGATCGAGCAGATCGAGAATGGGGCTGAGCCCGGCGTAGCGGTCGCAGGTTTTGCGCACGTATTGTTCAACGACCGGCAGGTCTTTCAGATAATTGTTTTTGCCATCGCGGTGATGCAGGCGGGCGAAAATGCCCAGCACTTTGAGGTGGCGTTGCAGGCCCATCCATTCGTAATTGCGGTGGAAGATGGCGAAATCCTTGTCGACCGGCAAGCCCGCCTTGCGCGCCTGATCCCAGTAGCGCACCAGCCAGTCCAGGGTGGTTTCTTCATCCCAGGTGATATAGGCATCCTTGAACAGCGAGGCCAGGTCATAGCTGATAGGGCCATGCACGGCATCTTGAAAATCAATGATGCCCGGGTTGGCAGATGCCAGATGCATGAGATTGCGCGAGTGGTAATCACGATGGACGAATACGCGCGGCTCTGCCAGATTCACCGCGAGGATGCGTTCGAATACGGTGTCAAGTTCCGCGCGCAGGGTGTCGGTGAGCGTGAGTTGATGGTGACGTGCGAGATACCAGTCAGGAAATAAATCCAGCTCGCGTTTCAGCAGGGCGTGATCGTACTCAGGCAGCACGCCGGGCCGACTGGCTTGCTGAATTTTGATCAGCGCCGTGATGGCCGCACCATACATCGCGGGTGCCGTATCCGCCGTGAGTTGCGAGAGGTAAGTCGTGTTACCCAAGTCGGATAGCAGCAAAAAGCCGCGTTCGATATCTTGGGCGAGAACGGTGGGCACGTGCACCCCCGTTGCGCTGAAGAGCTGCTGGACGTGCAGCCACGGACGGCAGTCTTCAACAGCGGGTGGCGCATCCATGACAATTGCTGTGCTACCGTCGTCCAGCGTGACGCGAAAATAACGGCGAAAGCTGGCATCGGCCGATGCGGGGAGCAGGGAGAATTGACGTTTCGGCCAAAGCGCCGTGAGCCAATCGGTAATCTGTTGCTGACGTTCCATAGCGGGCGGGTTTTTTTTTATGTGGCGGTGATGTAAGCGCGTAGAAACATGCGCAAAACCCCATGGCGAAGTCTTTCGCTGGGGGTGCAGTGTTAGAATCCAAAATTCTAGCATCGGTCAGCAAAGTGTTTATTCATCACTGCTGCGCCGCTACATTCTGATAAAAGACACGGCATGCCTTTTTGCAATCGCGGATCATCCCATCGACAACACCTCATGGCCTCGCTGGCACTGGGGATGAGTCTTTTGGGGGCGGCTTCGAGCACGCGTGCAGCAGAGCCGCTACCCAAGCTGCAAGTTGATCCGGCCCTGTTGGGTATGGAAGCGTCACCTGCGGCAGCCAAGCCAGCAGAAACTGCGGCGGGGGCGTTGGCGGCAACTGCTCCTGCTTCGGCTGCTGCTCCTACGGCAACTCCGATTGTTGCCCCGATTGTTGCCCCGATTGTTGCCCCTAGTGTTACTCCTACTGCTACCCCGCGAGCTGTCGCCGTGGCGGCCCCTTCGCGTAAAGAGGATGTTAATAAAGAGGTTGCTAAAGTCGCGGCTACCTCGGTCGCGGCTACCCCGGTCGCGGCTACCCCGGTTGCTACTACCGTTGCCACAGCCAAATCCTTGCCCCCGTTGCTTGTTGATCCTGCACTGTTGGGTGGTTCGCGCAAGGCGGATGAGGCCACGCTTGTGGCTGCGCCCTCATCCGCCTTGCGCGAGCCACCCGTGGTGGCCGCACAGCCCGATTTGACGCCAACGTATTCGGCGCACGTGGCCGCTGGCGTGTTGCCAGCGCCGAGTCTTAAAACAACCAGTCGCCTTGTGGCGCACGCCACAGAACCGGATGATCTGTTGCCAACCTTTCCCACGTCGGACAACATGACCGGCCACCCGGATGACAAAATGATTGCCGAGGGCAATGTGGAATTGCGTCGGCGTGGCGCAGTGCTCAAAAGCGATCGTTTGACTCACTGGCAAGCGACCGACGAAGTGGAAGCCGAAGGCAATGTGGATCTGACCAATGAAGGCGATCGTATTCGCGGGCCCAAATTGCGCATGAAGATGGCTGACAACACCGGCTTCTTCGAGCAGCCGGAATACCAGATACGCCGCCCGCAAACCGGCACACCACCAATTTTGTGGACAGCAGGCGAAGAGCCCACCGGGCAGTTGACCACTGGCCAGGGCGTTGCTTCACGCATGGATTTTGAAGGCAAGGGGAAATATCGTCTGACCGATGCGACCTACAGCACATGTACGCCCGCAGCAGGTGCTGATCCGGATTGGTTTGCGCGGACTTCCAGCCTGCGGCTTGATTATTCTGAGCAGGAAGGCGTGGCAAACAATGCCACGTTGTTCTTCAAAGGCGTCCCCCTTCTGTATTCGCCGTGGCTGAGTTTCTCGCTTAACAATGAGCGTAAAAGTGGCTTATTGACGCCAACGATAGGCTCCACGACGCGGGGTGGTTTGGAATACACCCAGCCGTTTTACTGGAACATTGCGCCGAATAGGGACGCGACGATTGCGCCCCGCGTGATCGCGAAACGTGGGGTCATGTGGAATGGTGAGTATCGTTATCTTGAGCCGAACTACAGTGGCACCCTGTTAGGTCAGCTGCTGCCCAATGACCGATTGGAAGATAAACGCCGCAGTGCCTACTCGGTCACGCATAACCAGTATCTGGGCTATGGCGTGGGTGCGTCACTCAATCTGAACGGGGCATCCGATGGTACTTACTTTAGCGATCTGGCCAATAATTCGGCCATCATTGCGCAGACCAACTTATTGCGTCAGGGCACCTTGAGTTATGGTGCGAGCTGGTGGTCAGCCAGCGTGCTCGCGCAAAGCTATCAAACGCTGCAGGATCCGGCGTTGCCGACCGTGGTTACGCCTTATAAGCGATTACCGCAAATCAACGTGAATGCCAATCGCAGCGATTTGCCGCTGGGCATGAGCTTTGCCTTTACCGGCGAGAACGTGAACTTCAGTCACCCCACGCTGACCGAAGGCCGACGCTTTACGTTGTATCCGCAAATATCGTGGCCTCTGCAAACCGCGGCATTTTTTATTACGCCAAAAATTGGCGTGCATTCGACGCGTTATCGGTTGGATAAACAGGCACTGGGCGTGCCGGATCACATCACGCGGAGCGTGCCTATTGCCAGCGTGGATAGCGGGGTGACGTTCGAGCGTCCACTGGATTGGTTTGGCGTGTCATTAACGCAAACGCTGGAACCCCGACTGTATTATTTATATATTCCCGAGCGCGATCAAAGTCAGATTCCGGTGTTTGATAGCGCGTTGTCCGATTTTAATTTTGCGCAGATTTTTTCAGAAAATCGTTACGTGGGTGGGGATAGAATTAACGATGCGAATCAGCTAACGGGCATGCTGACTTCACGTCTGCTGGATCCGGACAATGGTGCTGAAATTCTGCGTGCCTCTTTTGGGCAGCGGCTGTATTTCACTACGCAGCACGTGGGCTTGCCCGGGGAAGTATTGCGTAGCGATCGGCAGACCGATTTGCTGGGCGCATTTTCCGGGCGCGTGCTACCGAAGACTTATCTTGATACGGGTGTGCAATACAACACACGCTTAGGCCAGATGGAGCGATTCAATATCAGCGGTCGCTATCAACCTGAACCCGGCAAGCTCCTGAATACAGGCTATCGGTATACGCGTGATCAACTCGGCCAGTTTGATATTTCCGGCCAGTGGCCGATTGGCGGCGGCTGGCATGGCGTGGGCCGCTACAACTATTCCACCCGAGAAAAGCGCTTGGTAGAGTCAGTGGCCGGGCTGGAATATGACGGGGGTTGCTGGGTTGGTCGAGTGGTTGTGCAGCGGTTGGCAACCCAGACGCAGCGGGTGAACTCATCCCTCTTTTTCCAACTGGAATTGAACGGTTTTGCACGACTGGGATCCAATCCCCTGGAATTGTTGAAACGTGCGGTGCCGGGTTACGGCATCATCAATCGGCACACGGATTCGCTTGAGGATTCTTTTTCTCCTTGACCACAAAAGTTGAGCGCCTTTTTCTATGAATATTCGTTACCCATTCGTTGTTTTTCTCACGCTCATTGCCGCACTACAGATGCCTTTGTTTGCGCATGCGCGTTCTAACAACCCGGTGGAAGTCGACCGCATCGTGGCGGTGGTTAATGATGAAGTCATTACCATGCAAGAGCTGCAGA
>JALRCC010000257.1 GCA_023257495.1 Rugosibacter sp.
CCCATGCTGTACATGGGCTACGTGGGTTTTGCCGTGGCGTTCGCGTTTGCGATTGCGGCACTGATTTCAGGCCGCATGGATGCTGCCTGGGCGCGCTGGACACGGCCGTGGACACAAGCCGCGTGGGTTTTTCTGACCATCGGCATCGCCATGGGCAGCCGTTGGGCGTACTACGAACTGGGCTGGGGCGGCTGGTGGTTTTGGGATCCAGTGGAAAACGCATCCTTCATGCCCTGGCTGGTGGGTACTGCACTGATCCACTCGCTGGCCATTACTGAAAAGCGCAGTGCATTCAAAAACTGGACGGTTTTTTTGGCTATTACCGCATTTTCCCTGTCGCTGTTGGGAACCTTTCTCGTGC
Source organism: Rugosibacter sp. (assembly GCA_023257495.1). The sequence goes on from JALRCC010000257.1 coordinate 362, forward strand.
GCTCCGGTGTGCTCACTTCAGTGCATGCTTTTGCATCCGACCCCAAGCGCGGCGTATACATTTTGCTGTTGTTGGCCGTGGTGATCGGTTCATCGCTGACCCTGTTTGCCTGGCGTGCCCCGAAGGTAAGCCAGGGGGGAATGTTCGAGCTGATTTCGCGGGAGACCCTGCTGCTGATCAATAACGTTTTGTTGGTTGTGGCTGCGGGCAGTGTGCTGCTGGGTACGCTGTATCCCTTGATTATCGATGCGCTGAATCTGGGCAAATTGTCCGTCGGTCCGCCTTATTTCAATGCGGTGTTTGTGCCGGTGATGGTGCCTTTATTGATGCTGATGGCAGTAGGCCCCATGGCGCGGTGGAAGCAGGCCGATCTGAAAGACATGGCGCGCCGTTTGCGAATCAGTCTGGTGTTGTCTTTGATCGCGGGTGCGGCGTTACCTAAACTGATGGGCGTGTGGACGCCGCTGACAGCGATGGGCTGCTTGCTGGCCGTATGGATTGCATCGAGCACCATTTTCCAAATCATCGAGCGGCTCAAGAAAGGGACGGGTTATCCGCCACCCTCTTTTTGGGGCATGCATGTGGCGCACTTTGGTATTGCGGTTTTCATTCTGGGGGTTACCCTGGTCGGTGGCTATCAGGAAGAAAAGGATGTGCGGATGCAAGCCGGTGATTCAGTGACGGTGGGCGGGTATACGTTACGGCTCATCGGTATCGATGATGCGGTGCCCGGGCCGAATTATCGTGCGGTTCGTGGCACGGTCGAATTATTGAAGAATGGCCAGGTCCTCAAAACCCTGCACCCGGAAAAACGCAATTATTTTTCTTCCGAAATGCCCATGACGGAAGCGGCCATTGATGCGGGGTTTACGCGCGATATCTACGTCTCACTGGGCGAACAGCTGGATAGCGGCGGTGCATGGAGCGTGCGGGTGTACTTCAAACCCTTTGTGGAATGGATATGGGGTGGTTGTCTGCTGATGGCAGCGGGTGGCGTTTTGGCCTTGATCGATCGCCGTTACCGTTTGCGTGTCAAGGCATCAGTCACCGTGCCGAACGGGGTCGCCGCATGAAGCGGTTTGCATTGCCCCTGATAGCGTTTGCCGTGCTGGTCGCTTTTCTGGCGGTCGGTTTGACGCTTGACCCGCGTGATGTGCCTTCGCCTTTAATTGGCAAGCCAGCGCCAGATTTCACGCTGCGCCAGCTGGATGATCCGACAAAGCACTTTGCCAGTGCCGACATGAAGGGCCGGGTGTGGCTGTTGAATGTCTGGGCCTCATGGTGTGTTTCATGCCGTGAGGAGCATCCCGTGTTGGTCGAGTTTGCCAAAACCGGTCGTGTGCCCATCATTGGTCTGGATTACAAAGACCAGGATGCGGATGGCAAGGCATGGCTGACCAGTCTGGGTAATCCTTACACGCTTGTTGCAGTCGATTCTGATGGTCGCGTAGGCATTGACTTTGGAGTGTATGGCGTGCCAGAAACGTACGTGATCGATAAGCTGGGCATTATCCGTATGAAGCATACCGGGCCGGTTACACCCGATGCCTTGGCCCGTAAAATTTTGCCATTGATTGAAAGCCTCTCCCGATGAAATTTTGTCGCGCCGTATTTTTTTTATTGCTGTTGGTCAGCGGCGTCATGCCCGCATTTTCCGGCGAGGCAGTGCCTTTAGCGGCGGATGAGGCGGTTGAAAAACGCATGCTGTTTATCAGCGAAGAATTGCGTTGTCTAGTTTGCCAGAACGAAAACCTGGCTGCTTCGCGTGCTGACTTGGCGAATGATTTGCGGCGTGAAATTCGCAGCCTGATTGCAGCCGGCAAAACCGATCAGGAAATTCTTGATTTCATGGTCGCGCGGTATGGCGATTTTGTGCGTTATCGGCCACCGGTTAAACCAACCACCTGGTTACTCTGGGGCGGGCCATTTTTGCTCATGGCTGGCGGCTTGGTTACTTTGGTCTGGTTGCTGCGCCGTCGTCGCCATCGCGTGGCAGCGCCTGAGCTTTCTGACGACCAACGGGTGCTTGCCGCGTCGTTGCTGGATAAAACTGACTGATAAAAATCTATGGCCTTATTCATTTTTGCTGTTGCAGCGCTGATACTCGTTACCCTTTTTTCCTTGTTGCGTCCTTGGTGGCGCAAGCAAACCCAACAGCGCCGTGTCGCCAGCGCCGACTTTCCGGCCATGCTCAACACCACGATCCACCGTGACCGTTTAGCCGAGCTTGAGCGTGACCATAAAAATGGGGTGATCTCAACTGCCGGTTATGCGCAAGCGCAAGAAGAATTGCAGCGTCAATTGCTGGATGATACGGCGCAGCCACAGGATGTCAGCGCCTCAGGCACCAAATCCTGGCGTGATGGGTTGATCCTCGCTGCGGTTATCCCGTTGCTGGCTGTTGGGGTCTATCTCCTGACCGGCAACCCCGCAGGTTTGAGTGGCCAATCATCCTCGAGTGATACTGCGCAGACTGTTGCCCAAGTGAATGCACTGATTGCTAAACTGGAAGAAAAAATGCAGCAGACGCCGGATAATCCGCAAGGCTGGGCGATGCTGGCGCGTGCTTACAAGCTCACCGGGCGACTGGATGATGCCGAACTGGCGCTCGGGCGCATCGGTCCCGCGCTTAACCAGAATGCGACATTGTTGGCTGATCTGGCTGAAATTCTGGCGGAAAAAAGTGGCAGACTTGCAGGGCGTCCTGCCGAACTGATTCTGCAAGCATTACAGCTTGAGCCGGACAATGGTAAAGCGCTGTATCTCGCCGGTGCGGCGGCTTATGAAGAAGGTCAGTACAAAACTGCCATTGCGCATTGGGAAAAGCTGCAACAACAGGTTGACCCGCAATCGACAGATGCCAGCAACATTGCCGCAGGCATTGCCAAGGCGCGCGAGATGAGTGGTGAAAAAGTCGGCGCTGGCGAGACGGCGAAACCGATGGTATCACCGGTGGTATCACCGGCGGCATCACCGGCAAAATCGGGCAGCGCCATGGCGTCCCCAGAAGCGGTCAGCGGTCGCGTCGAATTAAGTCCCGCCCTGCGTTCACAAACGACACCGAATGAGACGGTATTCATCTTTGCTCGTGCGGTGAATGGTCCGCGCATGCCGCTGGCCGTGCAACGCGCGCGGGTGGCGGATTTGCCGCTGGATTTTCATCTGGATGATTCCCTGGCGATGGCACCAGAAAATAAGATTTCTACGGCGCAATCCTTGCGTGTCGAAGTCCGTATTTCAAAATCTGGTCAGGCCATGCCTGAGGCTGGTGATTTGACAGGGAGCAGTAGCGTCGTGAAGCCCGGCACCAAGAACATACAAGTGGTGATCGATCAGGTCGTGAAATAAGCACTGGGCTAAAGCGCTGGGTTGGCTTACCGAGTTAACCGGCTGTTTTCAACTTTAAAGATTCGCCATTTCAAGCAAACAGTTTTTCCACCCGCAACAGCGTGAGTAAACCCATCACGGCGAAGATGGCCGCAGCAATGCGATGCACGAGTTTCATGGGGATTTTTTCAGCGAACTTGTTGCCGACAAAAACAGCGGGTACGTCGGCCAGCAACATGCCCAGCGTCGTGCCTGCAATAACCGGTACGGGCGTGGCGTAGTGCGCGGCGAGTGCGATAGTGGCGAGCTGGGTTTTATCGCCCATTTCAGCCAGAAAGAACGTGACCAAAGTCGCACCAAAAACACCCATGTGCTTGGCGATTTGGGTTTCTTCTTCCTCGATCTTGTCCGGAATCAAGGTCCAGATCGACATGCCGATAAACGATAAACCGAGAATCCAGCGCATGACATCCGGGCTCAGATGGCTGGTAATCCATGCGCCCAGTGCACCGGCCAGGCCGTGGTTGACGAGCGTTGCACAAAGAATGCCGAGGATGATGGGCACCGGTTTTTTAAACCGTGCCGCCAAGATAAAAGCCAGTAATTGCGTTTTGTCGCCCATTTCAGCGAGAGCAACAACGCTGGTGGAGATGAGTAAGGATTCCATGGATTTGATTTATTGGGGTGGCTCGCCGTAACCAGAATTTGTTGCGCGCTGGTTCGTCCTGGTTGGTGCTGATTGGTTCTGGTTAGGGCTGTTTAGTAGTGTGGCGGAATGTCTGCACGCGGGTCAGTGGGATGGTTGAAAGGCTCGACAGTCTCTGCAGAATGCGTGGTTTGACCCTGTCGATAAAGCTCCCGTATTTGCGCTTGCAACAGATCAATTTGCTGCTGCTGTCGAAACAGGCTGTGATTCAGCGCGTCAATTGCATCCTCGGCAAGATTGAGCTTGATTTCAAGTTCGGCGAGTTGTGAGTCCATGAGGTTCATTTTTAGATAAGTACCGGCGGTTTGACTTTACCCTACATCGCGCGGGCGTGGACAAAAGAGCAGAGTGGTGAGCGTGCTCACGAGTGTGCAGTACGGTGGCCTGACGCAA
>JALRCC010000259.1 GCA_023257495.1 Rugosibacter sp.
GCGCCTGTGCTGCGGTCGTAGTGGGCATACGCCGCCAACTGCTGACTTCCCCCGTACGCGTCATCACGCGCGGGGGCGAACTATCCATCGCCTGGCATGGCAGCGATTCTGTACCAGGCCGTGTTCTGCTCACCGGCCCGGCGACCACCGTATTTACTGGTGAATTTGACTTACCTGAGGACTCTAAATAAATGAATGCCGAAATCAACGCTGAACAAGTTGCACGCTACTTGCACGATCACCCTGAATTTTTTGACGCGTATGCCGATGTATTAGCGCTCGTGACCTTGCCCGACCCGCATACCGGACGCGCCATTTCCATCACCGAAAAACAACTCTTCACGCTGCGTGACAAAGTACGCGTGCTAGAAGCCAAACTCGCCGAGCTCATCACCTTTGGCAACGAAAACGATGTCATCTCGAGCAAAGTACACGGTCTTTCCGTGGCCTTGATCGCCGCGCAGGACGAAGCCACCATGGTGCGCGTGATTTATTCTCACCTGGGAGGCGCATTCTCTGTGCCTCACGTTGCCTTGCGCCTGTGGGATCTATCTGTAGCGAGCAGCCTGTCCGATGCCGTGACAGAAACCACTCAGGCCTTTGCTGCCAGCCTGAAACACCCGCTCTGCGGACCGGCGGCAGAGCAGGAATCCGTCACCTGGTTTGGCGAAGCCGCTGCGCATTTGCGATCCATGGCGCAAGTGCCCTTGAGCGATGCGCACGGTGTCTGTTTTGGTCTCTTGGTCATGGCCAGCGAAGAAGCCCATCGCTTTTACCCCACGCTGGGCACACTGTATCTGGAGCGCATTGGCGAGATGGTCTCCGTTGCGCTACAACGCGTCCTGAGTGCCACCGCTGCGGAATAGCCAGCACATCATGGCGGACGGAATGCATCCCAGCGCTGAACAGTTTTTGTCTGAGCTCGCCATTCAACGGCACGCCAGCCAACACACGCTGGATGCTTACCGCCGTGATCTTTTTCGCCTTGATCAGCTAACGCTTGAAGTTGCCCCGAACAGTTCGCCCGACAAACTCACCACCGCACAATTGCGCCGCGGCCTGATGCAATTGCACGCGCAGAATCTGGCTCCGCGCTCCATTGCGCGCACACTCTCGGCATGGCGCAGTTTTTACACATGGCTTCTGCGGCGCGGTGTGATTTCACACAACCCGGCAGAGCCGCTCAAAGCGCCCAAAAAAGCGCGCACCCTGCCCAAAGCGCTTGGCGCAGACCAAACAGCCGCGCTGCTTGATGCCACACCCAGCGACAATCTGGAAGTGCGTGACGCAGCGATGTTCGAGCTTTTTTATTCCTCCGGGTTGCGCCTGGCAGAACTGGTCAGCCTGGACTGGCCAGGCGGGTTGGATCTGACAGCAGACGAAGTCACCGTCACCGGCAAGCGACAAAAAACCCGCACCATTCCCCTCGGCAGCCAGGCCAAAACAGCGCTGCTCGCCTGGGTCGCTGTACGCCCACACTACGCACCGGCTGAACAAACAGCCCTGTTTACCGGCAAAAACGGCACCCGGCTATCGCCACGTCAAGTTGAAAAACGACTCGAGCGCTGGGCTCAACAGCGAGGGATCGGCATGCAGGTGCACCCGCACATGTTGCGCCATTCGTTTGCCTCGCACGTGCTGCAATCTTCAGGCGACTTGCGCGCCGTACAGGATATGCTCGGCCACGCCAGCATCGCCGCTACGCAGATTTACACCCATCTGGATTTTCAGCATCTGGCAAAAATCTACGATACGGCACATCCGCGCGCCAAGAAAACCTGATTTAAAAAGTCGGCGCTGGTGATACGGTGCCCATTGGTTCTTGGCGCTTTTGACACTGAATTTTTCCGAACAAAATATTGCATGCCTGATCATCCGTCAGCGGTTTTCGTCAATCCGCCAACACGCCGACGACGCGCTTTAACCTAAGCCGCTGTTTCAACTTGTCGAACTACGCTTTGAGCGTGGGATCAACCGTGCAACATCAGATCGTGGCTTGTTCGTGCCTTGTTCGTGCCTTGTTTGTGCCGTGCTACCAGCGCAAACAATTCACGATTAACAAAAATCGGTATCATCAAGCACGTTGCGCACGTTGTCGGCAAATGCCATGACATTGAGATCAATAACAGGAGGACCGTATGACACAAGCCAACACAACACCCTCAGACCGTCCACCCTTTCCGACCATTCGCACGGTCTCCATCGGGCGGCCCTTGCACTGGCTCAAGCTGGCGTGGGCGGATTTAACATCCTGTCCTGGCGCAAGCCTTTTCTATGGTTTTTGTTTCGTCGCTGGAGGAGGGCTCATGATCGCCGCCCTCGGTTGGGCACCGGAATACATCGCCGCAGTAACGTCCGGCTTTTTGATTGGCGGCCCGTTCCTCGCCATCGGGCTTTACGAGATCAGTCGGCGTCGCGAGCAACAACTACCCTGCAATCTCATTGCAACCATGACCCCATGGAAAAGAAACGCCTCTAACCTAGCCATCTTTGCGGCCATTTTGTTAGTCATCTTTCTTGTCTGGGCACGTGCCTCGCTGGTTGTTTTTGCTTTGTTCTATTCGGGGCAGCTACCCACCATGGCCACCTTCCTGCGCTATGTCGTCTCCACCGATCACATCGATTTTCTCTTGGCATATTTTGCTATCGGCGGCATTTTTGCGCTGATTGCTTTTGCAATCAGTGTGGTTTCCATACCACTCATGCTCGATCGAGGACATGACGCCATCACCGCCGCCATTGTCAGCGTTCGTGCGCTGCTGGCCAATATTCCGGCCATGTTTGTGTGGACAGCGCTCATAGCCCTCTTGGGCGGCCTCGGGCTCGTCACCTTTCTTGTCGGCATCCTAGTAACCGGGCCGCTGCTCGGTCATGCGACCTGGCACGCCTATCGTGATCTGGTCGAATAAGCTGGACTGAAAAGTGCTCGCTGTTGCAGTGATTGCGCACAGCCATCCCCGAAGGCACCTCGCCGTCAGTCGTTTCGATGAAACGGTTGAGGCAAGTTTTTGCATGCGCAGAGCTGCCAGCAGCAGAGCTTTGTATTTCGGGCCGATGCCGATAAAGCGGCGGCTCTCATCAAAGTCAGCCTTCTTGATGCGCTTGCCGAAATTTGCTTCGTACTTTTCCACCAGTCCGGCCACAGTGTCGTTGTGGCCGGAATAGTAGATCAGCACGTTGTCTAGCAGCGGCGTCTGGCCGACGAACACATCGATGAAGCTCGCACCGTCGAAACCCAGCGTGAAATTCTTGAGGTTTTTGTATTGGCTGACGAAGACTGATTTCAGGCGCATGGCGGCTCGCTCACACCGGCGCCATCAAGGCATCAAGTAACTCGGTTTGCTTGCCGGTGGCGGAATCAATCTTGTGGTCAAGCGTGTCGCATAGCGCCATAAGTTGATCGACCTTGGCGACGATACGGCGCTGCTCCGCGAGTGGCGGGAGGGGGCAAAGGGTCGAGCGAAGATTGTCTTGAGTAATTTGATTGATGGTCATCGTATTGACCTCATCAATCATTTTTCGAAATAAAGGCGAATTGATGAAGCGCAGCAAATACTGGTTGAAGCGGCTCCGAAAAATCGCCATAAAGGCACCGAAGGCCATTGGCTCGGTCAGATTGGTGATAAGCGCAGTTTTACCGACGAGTGCCTTGCTGCCATTTCGCGCGCAGATCAGGAGGTCACCCTCCTGAACCAATACGGACTCCTTGACTTGCACGTCGACACGCTTCAAATCAGACAGATCGAGCTTCCCATTCTGAACATTGTTGGAGCGAAGAACTGGAATTCCCGTATCTGAAACGTCAGATGGCGTGTAAGTCAGGCCAATGTTTGTATAACCAATCTCACCCAACCTAACCCACTCCCACCCCAGCGGCAGCACAAAAGGAAGTTCCCCCTCCTTGATCTCGGGCAGCGGCTTGGATGCCTTGATCCTGCCTTCCTTCACCAGTCGCTTTTTCTCCGCTTCGATTTCTCTCAGCAATTGGCTGGCCGGTGGGTCGTTAGCGATCTGCGGAACCAGTTTGCCCATGACGGCGAGCTGAAGGATAGCCTTGCGCAGCTCGGCGACATTTTCTTTCACTGCATAGAGTTCGCCGAAATGCTTGGATATAAACTGCCAAGCATCGGCGATGCTGTCGGCTGCTTGTGCATCCAACAATTGCTTGAGCGCAGCGGTATGCACGCTGCGGCGTTTATGCTCACGTTCGGCACACAGCCTTTCCAGTTCGTCACATCGCGCCATAAGTTGATCGATTTTGGCGACGATGCGGTGTTGCTCGGATAAAGGAGGGAGAGGGACCAAGTGGCTGCAAACTGTCGAGGTATTCAGCTCGATTTGGTTTGTAGTACCGG
>JALRCC010000274.1 GCA_023257495.1 Rugosibacter sp.
ATCTTGACCAGAAAATTGCGCCCGATGATCATCGGTTCGCTTTCCGGATGGTTGATGTTGTTCGGGATAATGGCGCGGCCACGGGCGACTTCATCGCGCACGAATTCCGGAGTAATCAGCTTCGGCATGGCCGCACCAAAGTGCTGGCCGGGGTGCTGGCGCAATAAATCTTCGGTCAAGGCTTCCGCACGCTGGTTTTCGCGGATGGCGATGTATTCCATTTCCGGCGTGATCATGCCGCGCCGCGCATAGTGCATCTGGGTGACGTTTGCCCCCGCCTTGGCTACACGCGGCTTGCGGACAAGATCAAAGCGTAGTTCGGATAGTTCGGCATCGGCCAGTCGTTGCTGCCCGTAGGCAGAGCTCAAGCCCGCTTGCTCGACCGTGTCATTACGCTCGGCAATCCACCCGGCACGAAGCTCGGGCAGGCCACGGCGAATATCAATGGTGACCGCAGGATCGGTATAAACGCCGGACGTGTCATACACGCTGATGGGCGGATTATTCTCGCCTGTCTGGGTGATTTCACGCATCGGCACGCGAATGTCGGGGCGGCTGCCGGTGACATAAATCTTGCGCGAATTCGGCAATGGGGCGATAGCGGCTGAATCAACCAGCGCATCGGCGGCGATAAATTTCTCGTTAGCATTCATGGCAAACTCTCAGTTCTTTGGGGCAACGACGGAAGGGTGAAATTACTGGAAAGACTTCACAAATGCAACCCGCAGAGGAAGAGGGGTAAATATAAATATGCGGGACAAAATACACAGACTACCAACCCGATGGTGCGATGGTGACACCCACAAGAAACACGGCGCTGGTGATACGGTGCGAGGAGAAACCCAGCGAGAAACCCGGCGCTTCGTCAAAAAATCAACCATTCAGTTGTTGTTTTGCAGCGCACCATGTATAATGACCGGACGGTTATTAACGCATAATGCACTATGTCTGCCATTATAGAAAAAAAACCTGTCCGTCGCCGCAGAAAAGAAGCTCGCCCATCTGAGCTGATGCAAGCAGCAATCGAGTTATTCATTGAGCGCGGCTATGCTGCCACGCGTAGTGAGGACATTGCAGCACGTGCTGGTGTCTCTAAAGCCACACTCTACCTTTATTTCAAGGATAAAGAAGCGCTGTTCAAAGCCGTGATTACCCAAGGGGTGGTGCCCATTCTTGATGAGAGCGCACACCTCATTGAGGAGTTCGCCGGGGATTCGGGCACGTTGTTGCGCGAGCTGCTCACGCGCTGGCAGGTTCGGTTTAATACTTCATTGCTGGGCGGCATTCCCAAGCTGATGATCAGCGAAGCGCGCAACTTTCCTGAACTGGCGCTGTATCACGAAAAAATCGCCTATGCACGCGCCCGTACCTTATTGGGTCGCGTAATCGAGCGCGGCGTGGCGCGAGGTGAATTTCGCCCGCTGGACCAGGATGCCGTCGTTGAACTGCTTATCGCGCCGCTTTTGATGCACTTTATCTGGCAGCACTCCATGGGCGCGAGCGGCTGTCCGACGGTCAATCCAGCACGCTATCTGGAGACGCACCTTGATCTCATCCTCACCGGCTTGGCCGCGCAGCCACAATTGAAATCAAAGCCTGCCAAACGCCAAGTCGTGTCTTGATCTGATCAGCCCACCTGTTCTTACTCCCTGCAATAGCAACGTTTTGTATCGATTAACATCATGAAAAATTTACTTGCTCATTTACCCAGCCATCTACCCAAAGTTGCTGGCTCTCTGTTAATCATCACCACCTTAGCTTTGTCTGCCTGCAATTCAGCGCCGCCACCGCCGGTGAAAATCAAATCGGTGCGCGTCATGACCGTTGGTGAAAAAACAGCCGCAGAAATGCGGAGTTATGCAGGCGAAGTGCATGCGCGATTTGAAACCTTGCTGGGATTTCGTGTGCCGGGCAAGGTGGTTAGCCGTTTGGTGGATGCAGGTGCCGTGGTCAAACGCGGCCAGCCGCTAGCACGCATTGATGCAGCAGACTTTGCCTTGCAGGTGGAACAATCCGAAGCACAATCACGGTTGGCGGCAGCAGAGCTCAAGCGCTATCGCGATCTGCGCAGCAAAAATTTTGTTAGTCAGGCCGCGCTGGATATGCGCGAAGCCGCAGCCACCTCAGCTCGGGCGCAAGCAAACATTACGCGCAATCAGGCGGCATACACCACCTTAACCGCCGACCGTGATGGTGTGATTGCGGCCGTGCTGGCCGAGGCCGGCCAAGTGGTCGCTGCCGGGCAGCCCATCTTCCGCCTGGCACCCGATGGAGAACGCGAAGTAGCCATCAGCCTGCCGGAGGGCGACATCAGCCGCCTTGGCGTGGGCGCGCCAACCCAGGTCAGCTTATGGGCTCAAGGTGATCAAGCACCTGCGCTGACTGGCAAGCTGCGCGAAATCTCTGCCGCAGCAGACCCTGTGACGCGCACCTATGCTGCGCGCGTGACCCTGCCTACCGCGCCTGTGCGTCTGCCTGTCGGCCTTTCGGCAACGGTACGCTTTACCTCGCCAACTTCGGCTGACACTACGTTTGTCGTGCCACTCAAGGCAATTTTTCAAACAGCCAAACAAATGGCTGTCTGGAAAGTCGGCGCTGGCAATACGGTAGCACTGGCACCTGTCAGCGTGAGCCGGTATGAGGGTGATCAAGCCATCATTACCCAGGGATTGTCTGCTGGTGATCGTATTGTCAATGCAGGTGTCACCCTGCTGACGGCTGGTGAAAAAGTGCACGCCGTCGAGGCGCAACGATGAAAAACTTTAACGTCTCCGCCTGGTCCATTCGCCATCCGGCGATCGTGACGTATCTGATGATCATAATGATGGTCGCGGGCACCCTGGCCTATTTCAAACTAGGTCGCGCCGAAGACCCTGACTTCACCTTTCGGGTGATGGTAGTACGCACCCTCTGGCCGGGTGCCACTGCAGAAGAAGTCCATCAGCAGGTATCTGATCGCATCGAAAAGAAGCTACAGGAGGTTGCAAACCTCGATTTCGTCCGCTCCAGCTCCAAGCCGGGCGAATCGCTGATCTTCATTACGCTCAAAGAGGACACACCCAAACCTTCCGTACCCGAAGCTTGGCGACAGGTGCGGCGCAAGCTGGACGATATCCGCACAACCCTGCCCGCAGGCGTGGTCGGCCCGTTCCCTAACGAAGAGTTTGGCGATGTCAACATGAACATCTTTGCCTTGGCCGGCAAGGATTTCACGATGGGCGAACTACGTCGCGAAGCGGACCGCATCGCGCGTGAGCTGCGTAATGTCAACGATGTAAAAAAAGTCGAGTTGTTTGGCGTGCAGGATGAAAAAATCTGGGTTGAAGCCGAGCCACAACGGCTTGCCGCCCTGGGCATTACAGCGCCCCAGTTGTTTGCCGCGCTACAACAACAAAACGCCGTCACCCCATCAGGCTTTATCGAGACCACCAGCGACCGCGTGCAAATCCGCATCACCGGCGCTTACAGTGCGGTGGAACAAATTCAAAATACATACTTGCGCGTTAATGGACATAGTTTCCGCTTGGGTGACATCGCACACATTCGACGCGGCTACGCCGAACCTGCCAACTCGCGCATGCGCGTCAATGGTCAGGATGTCATCGGCATTGGCGTGGTGATGCGTACGGGAGGTAATATCCTGGCCCTCGGTCGCGACCTGGCCACACGCACCGACGCCTTGCACGACGAGCTACCGTTGGGCATGCAGCTACATCGCGTTGCCGACCAACCCGATCTTGTCGCCAAAGCCATCCGCGTATTTCTGACCTCACTGGCTGAAGCCGTTGCCATTGTGTTGGTCGTCTCTTTTCTCACGCTCGGCTGGCGTACAGGTCTGGTCGTGGCTTTTTCAATTCCGCTGGTGCTCGCCATCACCTTTCTGGTGATGGATATTCTGGGTATCGATCTGCAACGTATTTCGTTGGGTGCATTGATTATTGCACTGGGCCTGCTGGTCGATGATGCCATGATCGCTGCTGAAATGATGGTCGTGAAAATCGAACAAGGTTGGGATCGCGCCAAAGCGGCAAGCTTTGCCTACACCTCGACGGCCTTTCCAATGCTGACGGGCACGCTCATCACTGCTGCCGGGTTTATTCCTGTCGGGTTTGCCAAATCCGGCCCGGGGGAATATGTCTTCTCCATGTTTGTCGTCGTTACCGTTGCGCTCCTGACATCGTGGATTGTCGCCATCGTATTTACTCCTTTCATTGGCTACCATTTGCTGGATGTCGACAAGTTGCGCAAATTTGGTAGCGACCACCATGCCGACATTTACGATACGCCTTTTTATCGAAAATTTCGTCACACGCTCGAGGTCTGCCTGACCCACCGCTGGAAAGTGATCGGTGCCACACTGGTCGTGTTTGCACTCTCATTGGTAGCATTCCATCTGTTTGTACAAAAGCAGTTCTTCCCTCACGCGGATCGGCCACAGTTGATTGTGGACATCTGGCTGCCGCAAGGCGCATCGATCCAGGCAACGACTCGTAGCGTCGAACGCGTCGAGAAATTTCTCGCAAAAGAATCGGGCATCGAAAGCTTCTCCAGCTATATCGGCAGTGGCGCGCCCCGGTTTTATTTGCCGCAAGATCAGCAATTGTCGAATGATAATTTTGGTCAACTGCTGATCTTTGCAAAAACGGTCCCTGATCGGGAAGCGCTGAAGAAAAGGCTCGAAGCCGAATTTGCCGCACCAGATGGGCGCTGGGCTGAGGCACGCGCCCGTGTTATCCGTCTGGAAAATGGTCCCCCGGTGGGTTACCCCGTGCAATTTCGCGTCATGGGCGAAGACCTCGATCAGCTACGCACAATCGCCAACGAGGTGGCGACCATCATGCGCAAGCATGACAACCTGCAAGACGTTCACTTTGACTGGAACGACAAGGTGAAAAGTTTGAAGGTCGAAATCGACCAGGGTCGCGCGCGTGCGCTGGGGGTGTCAACGCAAGAAGTAGCACAAGCGCTGCAAGCTTGGCTTAGCGGCGTCACGATCACACAGTACCGCGAAGCGGATCAGCTGATTGATGTCGTCTGGCGTGCCGAAGGCGCAAGCGCACGAACCCTGGAGCATCTGCCTGATCTGGACATCCAGACAAAAGAAGGGCGTCATGTACCGCTGGCCCAGGTAGCGCAACTCAAGCCGGTGCTTGAAGAAGGTCTGATATGGCGCCGTAATCGCCTGCCGACCATCAGCGTACGTGGCGACATTCGCGGAGAAGTTGAAGCGCCTACCGTGTCATCGGCCATCAATCCACAACTGGATGCCCTTCGCGAAAAACTCCCCCCCGGCTATCGTATCGAGATGGGTGGGTCAATTGAAGAGTCGGCCAAAGCCGAAACATCGATTGCTGCGGGCGTTCCACTGATGCTGGTAGTTGTATTCACACTGTTGATGGTGCAACTGAACAGCATTGGCCGCAGCTTCATGGTCATTGCCATGGCACCCTTGGGCATGATTGGTGTGGCCCTGGGACTGATTATCTCTCGGGCACCCTTTGGTTTTGTCGCCACAACCGGCGCGATTGCACTCGTGGGCATGATCATGCGCAATGCCGTGATTCTTGTCGACCAGATCAGACAAGATGAAGGTGCTGGCAAGACGCCGTGGGAAGCCATTGTGGATTCCACCGTGCGCCGTTTGCGGCCCATCATGCTCACCGGTGCAGCAGCCGTTCTGGCGATGATTCCGCTGGCATTTCAGGCTTTCTGGGGACCAATGGCCATTGCCATCATGGGTGGCCTGCTCATTGCCACCGTCCTCACCTGCCTGTTTTTGCCCGCACTTTACGCTGCGGCCTTCCGGGTGCGCAAACCTGCCGTACCAAGTGACCGCGAACTCCTGGATAGAGCCAGCAACCCCACAACTTCCGATACGATAAAATCAGACGATGGATATTAATCAAGCCCGTTTCAACATGATCGAACAGCAACTGCGCCCCGCACGAGTAGTAGTGCCTGGTGTGCTGAGCTTACTCGCCGAGAAAAAGCGCGAAGACTTTGTGCCATCGGCTTATCGCCATCTGGCGTTTGCTGCTACCGCTATTCCTTTAGGCCATGGCGCGCATATGTTTACGCCGGAACTCGAAGCCCGCGCCTTGCAGGCATTGGCCATGCGGCGTCACGAGCAGGTACTCGAGATCGGCACCGGCTCAGGCTATATGGCGGCATTGCTGGGTGCACATGCGAGTCATGTTTTGTCCTACGAAATTGAACCGGCCCTGGCAGATTCAGCCCGTACCAATCTGGAACACGCCCGGATACGCAATGTTCAGGTGGTGACGGGAGACGGTTTGGCAGAGCAACCACTGTCAGACACGTTTCACGTCATCATGGTGTCCGGTGCAGTAGCTGACGTACCCGAATCATTACTCGACCGATTAAAACCCGGTGGCCGACTGTTTGCAGTCACCGGCACGCGTCCCGCGCTGGAAGCGACGCTGATACACCGTGTTGGAGACCATTTTGAGCGCGTCGCACTCTTTGAAACCGACACCGATTTTTTACGTGGCGCAGAACCCGCACCGCGTTTTGTTTTCTAAAGTCCCACTACATCATTTCATGACTTGTACTGATTGACGGTTGCACGAGCAGCCGGGCAACCTGACAACCCAACCGACTGGACAGATAGTG
>JALRCC010000037.1 GCA_023257495.1 Rugosibacter sp.
AAGAGAACAAGATCGCCCATGCCTTCGGTACCAAATTCCCAACCATGGCCATTCACGCTGGCATGATAGGAATTCTTCATGTCAATGGCAGGGAAAGGCTGACCATTATTCATGGCACGACATCCCGAGTCGTGCGTCCAGCCGGCGTGATAAGCATCACCAATAAAGTTCTCGACACCAAATTTCCAGTTGGCACCGATCACTGATTTGATACAGCCACCGATAAGCTCGGTACCGCCGTCTTCATTATCCAACAGCATGTCGAGATACCAGCGGAAATCGCCCAGATAATCTTCCAGGCTGGGCGCACTTTCGTCAAACGTGGCAAAAATCAGGCCTTTATAGCTGCCCACCTTGGCCACCTGCTTCAAGCCCCACTTAGTTTTATCAATATCACCTGCGTCGTAACAGTATTCTTCATGCATCCCCATGAGTGCGCCATCCGTGCCAAATCCCCAGCCATGGTAATTGCATACAAAACGCCGAGTATTACCGGCATCGGCAAAACTTACTTTGTTGCCGCGATGCGGGCAGGAATTCAGGAAGACCTTGACGGAGCCGTCTTTTTGGCGACAAACGATCACGCCATCTTCACCCATGTAAGTGGTGAGAAAATCGCCAGGATTGGGAATTTGCGAATCATGAGCAACAAACAGCCAGCAACGGGCAAAAATCTGCTCCATTTCCCGGTCGTAAATCGACTGCTCCCAGAACACGCGACGATCCAGCCAGCCTTCGTCCAGATTCATGTAGTTGTCGTAACGACCATTGTCCTTGAACTTTTCAATCTTCATCCTAGTCTCCTCTGCGGTTATCCTGCGGTAGCCATACTTGCAACGGTAGTTGCGGTAGATTAATGATGATGCGTATCACACTGCCTCTGTGTGTTTTTTATACACGTCTGAAAACCACTTTCGCAAAAAACTCCATCCGAAGCTGCATTCCTGTCATTATTTTTGCAGCCCCTACTATCATTTTTCTGAATTATAACTATTTCGCCAAATAGATGCAAAAAGCTAATCGGCCATCTCCAGCAAAAGCAGTTTGGCATGCGCCACATAAAAGACTGCCAGCTGCTGAGGTAATTTTTCTGCAAGAAATAACCGACCGTACCGCATGAGCTGAGGACGAAAACGGCTCGCGTGTGCGGCAAATTGCGCATGACTTGCCGTCTCACCCAAATCTGCTGTCTTGTAATCAATAATCCAACGCACGCCATCAACAATAAATGTGCGATCTACGACGCGGGTTTCAATGTGACTCTCCGCCGCCCAAAGGGAGCTGCCATGCGCCGTATCACCAGCGCCGACTTCTGGTGAATCCGAAACGCTCGAGAGCACTGATTCCGCCGCTGCACCTTCGTGCCGCGCCAGCACCCAGCGCCCCGCTTCACTCGCCAGTGTGGTGCGCAACATGGTCATCACTTTCGCTGCGCCTGCGACGGCATCCGTCCGTGGCCAGCCGCGACTGGCCAGCCAGCGCTCTGCCGCCGGCTGAATGGCATTGAGTCGTGCCGCGTCCCATGCGTCAATGTCATGCGACATTTGCTCCAGAAGCGCATGGGTCAGCGTACCGAGTGCGGCAGCAAAAGGGTCCGTCGCCTCACCAGCAGTGAATAACTGCTCATCATTTTGCGCATTCGCCAATAATGCACCACCCACTTTTTTCGCAACAGCAGGCAAGTGCTTTTGCCGCACCAGTTGCGGCACGAATGTCGCCAAGCGCTCCTCTGCCGATTCCGCCACGGCTTGATCCTTGGCGACAATGTCCACATCAGCCGCAGACCTGTCAGCAAAAATCGTTGGCCACAGCAACGCAAGCGAAGAGCCGTTGGAGGGCATATCGAACAGGCTCATATCAGGCTTGCCTGATGAAGTGTTATGCGAAGGGTTATGCCCCTCGCTATTCCCTTCCGTTTTTTTCACCCAGATGCCACCGATCAAATGCAAACGTCGCACAGCGCGCGTGGCGGCCACATACAGCACCCGCGCATCCTCGTTGCTTGATCGCTCTTTTTCCAGTGTTTGCAAAAAGTCATACACCGTGGGCTCGGTCTTGTCTGTGCGAAAGACATTCACAGGCGCGGCAATCAGTCGTTCCCCCACGGACAGCGCAAAACTATCCCAAGCCAACAAGGGTGTATCGCGACCTGAAGTTTTTTGGTGCAACGCAGGCAGAATCACCGTATCAAACTCCAGCCCCTTGGCCTTATGCACCGTCATCAACTGCAAACGACCATCGGCCTCGGCATCCGCTGCGGCATACAAAGCGGCCATATCGGTTTCCAGACTATCCGGTGTAAAACGCCCGGCGGCATCGAGCTTATCCAGCCGATCAAAAAACGCCTGCGCATCCTGACGCAAATGCGCTGCCATGCACTGCGCGCCGCCCAGCTGACGCCACACATCTTCCACCCACACGCGCCGCCGCTGCCGCCCCTGCCCGGCCAAAGCGTCCTGCAAGATTACCCGCATCAACTGCACACGAGCTTGCCCCTCTTCACTCAAACGCGCAACACGCACCGCATCATTCATCAGTGACCAAACCGTGGCCGTATGATTATCCCCTGCCAAGGCAAACAAATCAGCCAGCGTCAAGCCACACCAGGGCGCGCGCAAAATTGCCAGCCAGTTGAGCCTATCCCCCCGATGATGCAGGGCACGGGTGAGCGCAATCAAATCCTGCACACTTTGCCGCCCGACCAAGGGTTCAATATCGACCGCAGAAAAACGCCAGTCAGTCTCTTGACGCAACGCGGTCACAAGTGCCGTCAAATGGTTGCGTGCACGCACCAGCACAGCAATGTCACGGCTTGGATCCTGCTGCCATTCCGCCTTGATCAAGGCAATGATCTTGCGCGCCTCATCCTTTGCTACCTGCGCCTGGGTCGCTGTTGGCTGTTGAGCCAGCAAATGCACACGCACACCTGCGTCCGGTAGTGCTTCGCGGGTCGCCACAAACGGGCGATAGCTGATTGCACCCCGCAGCGGATCATCCTGCACCGGAAAAACCGCAGGGAAGTGCGCATTGATCCAATCCACCACCGCCGGGCACGAGCGGTTGTTACGCGACAGACGCAAAGCGTCGAGCTTGATATTGCCGATCCCCTGTTGCGCCACACGCAAAAATAAACCCACGTCGGCGCGACGAAACCGGTAGATGGACTGCATCGGGTCGCCCACCGCAAACAAGGTACGGCCATCACCCGCTTGCCAGCCAGCAGTCAAGCGGCGCAGCAATTCAATCTGCGAGGGGCTGGTGTCCTGAAACTCATCCACCAGTAAATGGCGCACACGGTAATCGAGCTGCAAGCCGAGCTCGCTGGGCAGCTCCTCATCACCCAAAGCCGAAATCGCGCGCAGGGATAACTCGCTGAAATCCACCTCGCCACGCTCACGAAACACCAGCCACAACTCCGCTGCCGCCAGCTTCATCAACCCTACCAGCGCCTGGATCACGGTGTCCTGTGCATGCTCGGCACGGGGCAATTTGCCAATGCGCTGCAAAGCAGCGATTTGCTCTGCGTCAATCGCTGCCAAAAAGGCCAGCATGGCCTCCTTTTGTTCCTTGAATTCCTTGCCTGATGGAAACCCATTTTTCACCGTGACGGTTTTGCGTAGTGAGCCTTCCTTGGTCAACAACAGCGCGGTCAGCGCGCGCCAAGCAGAAAGCTTCGCGCGCTCAGGAGCCAGCGGCGAAGTCCAATCCAGCAAGGCATGTTCATCAACACCTTCTGCTGCCTGATGCTGAGTCCCTGCATCAAGCTGCGCAGCCGCAAAGCGTGCCAAAGGCATGAGGCGCATTTGCCAGGCATCATCCAGCACGTTGGTAATCGTGAGCAGCGTCTCATTCACTAGCGCGTCAATGGCGCTATCGATTGCCACGTCAGGCCTTGCCAGATCGGCAATCTCGCGCCATTGCTCACGCCGAGACAGCATCTCGGCCAACAAATTGACCAGTCGTGTGACGTCGTTATCCAGATAACTCAAGGCAATGGCCACATCCTCTGCATGATCGCCTTTGTTTTCCAGATGATCCAACGCCCGCCGTGCCGCATCCAGATAATAGGGCCGCGCATCCTCGGCCACGCCAGGCTGCGAACCAAAGCGCGAGAGCAGTGGCATTTGCCGCGTCAGGCTCGTACACAGCGCATCAATGGTTGTCAGTCGCAAGCGTCCTGGCTGGGTTGTCAGCTGCCAGCCACGCTCAGCCGAGCGCGCCAACGCCTCGCATGCCAAATCAAAGGTGATGCGTTTATGCGCGGCATCCGGCCGCTTGCCGCTGTGCGCTGCTTGCAGGCTATCTTGAATACGCTGCCGCATCTCGCCTGCTGCCTTGCGCGTGAAGGTAATGGCAATGATTTCTTCGGGTTCATCGACCGTAGCCAGCAGACGCAAAAAACGTTGCGTGAGCAACTCGGTTTTCCCCGCCCCTGCGGGGGCTTCGACAATGAAAGACGATAACTCCAGGGCACGGCGGCGATTCGCCTCATCGTCTTGCAACAGGGATTGCAACGGGGTTTGCAATGAGGTTTCCAGATGGTTAACGTTCTCATCCATCATGAATCCAACCCTGCCTGCTCAAACTGAGCCTGCCGCTCGGCCAGGCGCAGCAACGGTTTGACGTCGCAATACTTCAACGCATCGTCATGCTCAAATACCACCGCTGCGCAGCCCGTGCGAATCTCGCGCGCCAGCTCGGTTAAATTGGCCGCCCAGCGCGCGCGAACGCTTGCCCAGTCGGGAAACTCGGCTTCTGCATAACGGCGGCGTTGCTCTTTTAGTGGCTTCACATCAGGCAGCAAACCCGCCTCGTCGGCCACCCCGGAAAAACCCGCACCCTCCATCACCACGCGCGCCAAAACC
>JALRCC010000044.1 GCA_023257495.1 Rugosibacter sp.
ATCAGCGGCGCACTGGGGACTTGAATCAGGAAAAAACAAGAGTCCCGGTGCGCACCACAGAATGAGCCCTTGTCGCCGGGTGGTTTCGCTGGTGGCTATGAATGCCTGATCCGACCCGTCGGTTTCGGCGAGGCTGGCAACACCTCGCCAACTTGACCGATGCCTAGCGGGTTTCCGGTTGCATCAAGCCTGCTGAATCCCCAAGCGACGACAAATTTCCAGCGTCAGGCGTGATTGATTCATTGAATAAAAGTGCAAGCCCGGCGCGCCACGGGCGATGAGCTGTGCACACAACTCGGTAACGACATCCAGCCCGAAGGCTTCAATCGCAGCGGTATCGTCGCCATAGCTTTCAAACTTTTTGCGCATCCAGCGCGGAATGTCCGCGCCGCAAGCATCTGAAAACCGTGCCAGTTTTGAAAAGCTGGCAATCGGCATGATGCCCGGGATGATGGGCGCAGCAATGCCTAGGGCACGGGCTTCATCAATAAAGTTTTCAAACGCGTCGATGTTGTAAAAGTATTGCGTAATGGCGGCGTTGGCACCTGCCTCCATTTTGCGTTTGAAATTGAGCAGATCATCGCGCGGCGTTTTCGCTTGCGGGTGCCATTCCGGGTAAGCGGCAACATCCAGATGAAAGGCATCTCCTGTTTCCCGGCGAATAAACGCCACCAGCTCATTGGCATAGCGGAACTCGCCCGGATCGGCCATGCCGGATGGCAAGTCGCCGCGCAGGGCAACGATGCGGCGAATGCCTTGTGCCTGAAAGCTGGTGAGCAATTCACGAATGCTCTCTTGCGTGGAGCCAATGCAGGATAAATGGGGCGCTGCGCTATAGCCTGCGCTGGCAATTTCGCGCACAGTGGCCAGCGTGCGCTCGCGCGTGGAGCCGCCTGCGCCATAGGTGACGGAAAAGAATGCAGGTTTTAACACCGCGAGCTGGGCCAGTGTTGTGCGTAATTTCTCGCTGCCTTCCGCCGTTTGCGGAGGGAAAAATTCGATAGAGAGTTCAAATGTCATGACTTGCCCATGGAGGAAAAATCCGAAAAAGTCGGCGCTGAGGATACGCCTACATTACACATCACATCACACGACGGCCAAGCAAAAGTGCGCTCTTGGCCGTTGCGGATGATGAGAGAGACGGTATGCGTTGTATCCCTGCGCCGACAGTCAAGCAATTACGACTTAGTAACGATAATGCTCAGGCTTGTAAGGGCCGACTTTTGATACGCCAATGTAAGCCGCCTGCTGTTCGGTCAGCTCGGTGAGCTGGGCGTTCAGCTTCTTCAATTGCAGGCGCGCCACTTTTTCATCCAGATGCTTGGGCAGTGTATACACGCCCACCGGGTAATCCGCGTTGCGCGTAAACAATTCAATCTGCGCAATGGTCTGGTTGGCAAATGAAGATGACATCACATAGCTGGGGTGGCCTGTACCGCAACCCAGATTCACCAGACGGCCCTTGGCCAGCAGAATGATGCGGCGGCCCGAGGGGAAAATGATGTGATCAACCTGTGGCTTGACCTCTTCCCACTGGTATTTTTCCAGCGCGGCGACTTCAATCTCGTTGTCGAAATGCCCGATGTTGCACACGATCGCCTGATCTTTCATCTTCGCCATGTGGTCATGCGTGATGACATGGTAATTGCCGGTACAGGTAACAAAAATATCGGCCTTATCCGCTGCGTAATCCATGGTCACGACACGGTAACCTTCCATCGCTGCTTGCAGCGCACAGATCGGGTCAACTTCGGTTACCCACACTTGCGCCGAGAGCGCGCGCATGGCCTGCGCCGAACCTTTACCCACATCACCATACCCGGCGATAACCGCAACCTTGCCTGCGATCATGACGTCCGTCGCGCGCTTGATGCCATCAACCAGCGACTCACGGCACCCATAGAGGTTGTCGAACTTGGATTTAGTCACGCTGTCATTCACATTGATCGCGGGAAATTTCAACTCACCGCGCTCGTGCATTTGGTACAGGCGATGCACACCGGTCGTGGTTTCTTCAGTCACACCCTTGATGTGCGCCAAACGCGTGGAATACCAGGTTTTATCGCTTGCGATTTTGGCTTTGATGGCCGCAAACAGCACGCGTTCTTCTTCGCTGGTGGGATGATTCAATACCACTTGATCTTGTTCAGCCCGCGCACCCAGATGCAGCAATAGTGTGGCATCCCCGCCATCATCCAGAATCATGTTGCTGTAACCATTGTCCGGCCATTCAAAAATGCGGTGCGTATATTCCCAGTAGTCTTCCAGCGTCTCGCCTTTTACGGCAAACACCGCCGTGCCGCCTGCCGCGATAGCTGCCGCCGCATGGTCTTGAGTAGAGAAAATATTGCACGAAGCCCAACGCACTTGGGCACCCAGCGCTTGCAGGGTTTCGATCAGCACAGCCGTTTGGATCGTCATATGCAACGAACCGGTAATGCGCGTTCCACGCAACGGTTGGCTTTGGGAAAACTCTTCACGAATCGCCATGAGGCCGGGCATTTCGGTCTCAGCAATCGCGATTTCCTTGCGGCCCCAGGAAGCAAGGTTCAAATCGGCAATAACGTAATCGTGCAGGGTAGATGCAGCGTTGGCAACAGCAGTCACAGCATTCATCAGAAAGCTCCTTGAACAGTGACCGGGAAGAGCGATGCATCGGTGCAACTCATATGCGAACTCACCCTACCCGGTACGGGTTAAGTGAGCGCAGTTTGCAAGAAATAACCGAGCCTGGGGAGAGTGAACCCTCGCCTTGCAGCGCCCCTCGGAAGCCGCGAATTATAACGGATACCGAGAATAAGATTGACGCACTGCGGCAAAGTCGTGCATAATTCGCCTGCGGGGTGGAGCAGTCTGGCAGCTCGTCGGGCTCATAACCCGAAGGTCATAGGTTCAAATCCTATCCCCGCAACCAAACAAGATAAAAAGCTTACGGCATTCAACCCGTAAGCTTTTTTTATTTGTTCATTCGTATGCATTCGCAAGTTGTATTTTTAATGCCCCATGCAACCGTTTTGCCACTGAATTTGATCATTCGCCGTGTCACCAGCGCCGACTTTTTGGGGAGCCCCCGGCGAGGTCGAACGGGTGGCAGGCGGGCAAGTGGAAAATAGGCAGCGCAGTACAGCACGCCCTTGCAAGCATTTGTTTCCGCAGAATTACGCTATGTAATTCCGGGTAAAGCCTGTTTTGATACTTCGGCTAGTTACCCACCTGCTGGGTCATTGCTTTTTCGAGCTTGCGCAACTGCCTCTTTAGCCCGAGTGGGGTAAGTGATCTGAGGTTATGAGGTGCCAGAAAATCGACCATCAGCCCGTTGTGCGGATTTTCTGTCACTAAATAGCAGACTCGATTGACATGGCGAACCCCGGGCGTGATCCACTGATCCGAGTTACAACCACTATCCACAACTGTCCATAAATAGCCGTCATTGAGGCTACAGACAAGCTGAAAATCTTCCCCGAAAGTATTTAGCCCCATGCCACCCCAAACACCCGATTGTGACTTGGGGTGGCGATAGGGGACGAAGAATTCATAAAAGGCGTCTTCGTGTAGCAGGAGTGATTCAGAGGGTGATTGCCCAGACATTTATGTTCTCCGATTATCAACAAATAGCTCTGCTCTGTGGCGTGAAACGAATTCAATACTGGGCATAAACCGCTCTGGCAATTCAATCTGTTTTCCACTTAACGGCAATAGCACATCCTTCACGAATGCCTCGTCGCGTCGTTTGAGGTCTTCTGAAACCACAATCCTGAAGTCATCAGTAAGCGCGATCAGCCCTTGATCAAAGGCCCTGTCATGAATGGCGGAAAGGCACAACCC
>JALRCC010000068.1 GCA_023257495.1 Rugosibacter sp.
CGGGATTGGGACTTTATATTGCGCGAGAATTATGTGAGGCAAACAAGGCGCGCCTGGAGCTTTTGCCGACTGGATTACCCAATGGATTTGGCGCACATTTTCGAATGACGGTTGAGGGGAAGGTATGTCTGTAAAGATGCAACGTCGGCGGCGCGGGGACGCTAACCGTATTTTGATCGTGGATGACGAAGCGGACATTCGTGAACTGCTTGACCTGACCCTCGTGCGCATGGGGCTTGAAGTCGATTGTGCAGGGACTCTGGCAGAAGCCTTCACCATGCTGGCGAATCAGCGCTACCAGTTGTGTTTGACGGATATGCGCCTACCTGATGGCACAGGGCTGGATTTGGTCCGTCATGTCAATGAGACGATGGCTGATCTGCCGGTCGCCGTGGTAACTGCTTATGGCAGTACTGAAAATGCAGTCGCCGCCCTCAAGGAGGGTGCATTCGATTACGTTACCAAACCTGTTTCATTGGATCAACTAAGAAATCTGGTTAAGTTGGCGTTGGAGTTATCCGGAGCAGAGTCGGCTCACGGGGTAGGTGCCGAGGCTCGTCTGCTCGGTGATTCACCCAGGATGCAGCAGGTGCGTGCGCTCATTGAGCGTGTTGCGCGTAGTCAGGCACCCGTCCATATTACGGGTGAGTCTGGCAGTGGCAAAGAATTGGCTGCGCAATTAATTCATCAGTTAGGTGCACGGCGTGATCGTGCGTTTGTGCCAGTTAACTGCGGTGCCATTCCTGAAAACCTGATGGAAAGCGAGTTTTTTGGTTACCGTCGTGGGGCATTTACCGGGGCGAATGAAGATCGGGATGGTTTTTTCCAGGCCGCCAACGGAGGAACCTTGTTTCTCGATGAAGTGGCCGACTTGTCTTTAGCCATGCAAGTAAAACTGTTGCGCGTGATTCAGGAAAAGCGGGTGAGAAAAATAGGCGCGCCCGCGGAAGATGATGTGGATGTGCGTGTCATTTGCGCGACGCATCAAGACATCAAGGTTCTGGTTGAGCAGGGCCGATTTCGTCAGGACTTGTTTTACCGGCTTAATGTGATTGAGTTGCGCATGCCCGCGTTGCGTGAATGCCATGAAGATATTCCATTGCTGGCAACGCATATTCTTGATCGGTTGGCTCATGCAGCGGGTATCAGGCCACCGCTGCTTTCCCCTGCGGCAATCAATGAATTGCGCACGCAGCAGTTTCCCGGGAATGTGCGTGAGCTTGAAAATACCCTCGAAAGAGCGTTGGCGCTGATGGAAGGCAATACGATCGAAGTCACAGATCTTGGCTTGCCATCCTCCCGATCCGTCAATGAGGCGACAGCAGCCACTACATTGCAGGACAAGCTGGATCAGGTGGAGCATCAAATGATCATGGATGCGCTCAAGGCTGCCCACAACAATCGCACGGCGGCAGCACGTTTGCTTGGCGTTACTTTTCGTTCGCTACGCTATCGGATGGCGCGTCTGGGCATGAACGAATGAGTGCGTCAGCCCAGTCTGCGGAAAATGCCGGATGGCTGCCTGAAGCGCGACAGATTGCTTCACCTAACTTTGATGAGCGCCCCGTAGCAAACGATATTTCTCTCGTCGTTGTTCATGCGATCAGCCTGCCACCCGGCCAGTTTGGCGGGCAGGGAATCATTGAGTTATTTACTAACCAGTTAAATCCGCAAGATCATCCCTATTACCAGGAGATAGCTCATCTGCGAGTTTCTGCACATTTTCTCATTCGTCGCAATGGCGAATTGATTCAATTTGTATCGCTCTCAAAACGCGCATGGCATGCAGGGGTTTCTGAATGGGCCGGTCGTGAGCGCTGCAATGATTTTTCAATTGGCATTGAACTTGAAGGTTGCGATGACCAACCTTTCGAAAAATCTCAATACACAACACTGAACGCCGTATTGGCAGATATTAAAAAACGGCATCCCATACAGGCGGTTGTTGCTCATAGTGATATTTCCCCTGGACGAAAAACAGACCCCGGCCCTCTGTTTGACTGGGATAGCGTCATCTATTCGATCGCGTGATGAAACTAAAAATTTACGAAATTTTTAGTTTCATCCGCTCGATATATGCCTTTTAGGTATAGCGAATTTGGCACGTTTAATGCCATAAGCATTTTTATTTCGATGGTGATACTTAAACTAAAACAAATTGATAGGCGGATAAACGGGCGGAATTCATTGTTTTCAAATGCATTGAAGGCATGGATAATCCACATCAACCCATTTGGGTTGAATTAAATAAAGAAGCGGCTCTTCCCTGTTAACTTGTTAAGGAGAATCACCATGGTTGTAAAGAAAAAAATAGCCACGGCACCGGCAGCGAAGAAGCCCGCTGCCAAACCAGCAGCTAAAAAGGTTGCTG
This sequence comes from Rugosibacter sp., assembly GCA_023257495.1. The sequence continues at coordinate 2,372 of JALRCC010000068.1, forward strand.
CTAAAAAGCCAGCAGTCAAAAAAGTAGCAGCTGCTAAACCCGCAACGAAAAAAGTAGTGGCCAAAAAGCCAGTCGTCAAAAAAGCTGCGGCTAAACCAGCAGTGAAAAAGGTTGCTGCCAAAAAGCCGGCAGTCAAAAAAGCAGCTGCCAAACCAGCAGCAAAGAAAGTAGTGGCCAAAAAGCCAGTCGTCAAAAAAGCTGCGGCTAAACCAGCAGCTAAAAAGGTTGCTGCCAAAAAGCCAGCAGTCAAAAAAGCGGCGGCTAAACCCGCAGCGAAGAAAGTAGCGGCCAAAAAGCCAGTCGCCAAAAAAGCAGCAGCTAAACCCGCAGCGAAGAAAGTAGCTGCCAAGCCGGCAGCAAAAAAAGCAGCAGCCAAACCCGCGGTAAAAAAAGCAGCGGCTAAACCTGCAGCGAAAAAAGTCGCCGCCAAGAAGCCAGCCGCAAAAGTCGAAGCAAAGCCCTCTACCGCTGCAACACCGGGGATCAAGTCTTCACTTAACCCTGCCGCTGCATGGCCCTTCCCGACGGGTTCACGTCCCTAAGGAAAACGCTGGCAGACGGTTGCTTTTTTAAGTAGCCGTGTGCTGGGTTGAAGTGCAGGCGCGTGCTGTTAGTCAGTACGCGCTTTTTCTTTTGAGAATGCTATCGATTGAGAAGTTGTGCTTAAGGTTGTTGGGGTGCGCTGTAGAGCTGACGCCTGCTGGCGCACGCCGAGCACACTGCAAGATGATCCCGATGCGCCCAAGCTAAAACTCGGCTAAAACTCGGCGCTGGTGATACGGTGGTTGTTGCTTGAGGAGGCAACGTAAAGAATCTACTCAACCGCTGGGTGATGCAATAAATAATCTGAGCGCTGCCGCAGTGGCTGCAGAAGGCTCGTCAGCCCGTTGTGATCAATCTCATGCATCAAGGCAAGGAGCCGTCCAACTTCGCCTGGGGGAAAGCCTTCGTGGGCGAACCAGTTGAGATAATTTCCCGGTAGATCAGCAATGAGACGTCCCTTGTGCTTGCCAAAGGGCATCTCGCGGGTGAGCAGCAGTTCTAAATCTTCGGGGTTCATCGTGGTGTACCGAGATTTGCTGCCACTTACTGTCGAGATGAGTCGTCGGGGAGTACTTTTTTTGCCGCACCTGGATAGTCATCGACAACGATGACTTCGCCCTCGATGATCTGGCCGTCTGACTCTTCTCTTGGCATGCTTGCCTTCATTGCTTTGCGCAGCGCCCGTGTCTTCCACCAAAAATAACCCCAAAGACCCAGGCCTATCACCGCGATGACAAGAAAAATAACTGCCGAGAGCATGAATCCCAAGATCAGCAGAACCGCACCAGCAAGAAGGCTAAGGATGTTTTTTGGCATAGTGAATTGAGTCATTAGTGCAGGCTACGCATCGGCCCGATGCCTGATTTGGCAGAATACCAAAGCAATCGCTGCCGGGCTATACAGCATGATCAGTATGAGGAAAAACAAAGGCCACTCCGAAGAGTGGCCTTTGTGCATAGCTGTTTGGCTCCTCGACCTGGGCTCGAACCAGGGACCTACGGATTAACAGTCCGGCGCTCTACCGACTGAGCTATCGAGGAATAGTGTGGCCGCGAATTATAGCCACAGGGGCTAGCACCTGCAACACCTTTCGTGCATTTACTTTTTGTTGATGACGGACGCGATGGCAGTGGCTACGTAGTCGATGTTTTTGGTGTTGAGCGCAGCCAGACAGATTCGACCGGTGCTGACGGCATAAATGCCGAACTCGGTTTTTAGTTGTTCCACCTGTGCGGCGCTCAGGCCTGTGTAGGAGAACATGCCGCGCTGTTTGACGACAAAAGAAAAGTCTTGCAGTACGTTTTTTTCCTTGAGTTTTTCCACGAGCGAGAGGCGCATGGCGCGGATGCGCTCACGCATGCCGGCAAGCTCGGTTTCCCATTGCTGGCGCAGGGCGGGGTTGGCAAGCACTGCGGCGACAATCGCGCCGCCATGGGTGGGCGGGTTCGAGTAATTGGTGCGAATCACGCGCTTGACTTGCGACAACACGCGGGCGGATTCTTCCTTGTTTTCAGTGACCAAAGTGAGCGCGCCAACCCGTTCGCCATAGAGCGAGAAGGATTTGGAGAAACTGCTGGAAACCAGGAACTGCAGGCCGGAGGCGGCAAACAAGTTCAGGGCAACGGCATCTTCTGCGATGCCATCGGCAAAGCCTTGATAGGCCATGTCGATGAAGGCGATGAGGTTTTTCTCGCGGATGACATTGACTACTTCTTGCCATTGCGCAGCGGTTAAATCAGCGCCGGTTGGGTTGTGGCAGCAGGCGTGCAGTACGATGATGGCATTGGCTTCACGCTGGGATAGATAATCCAGCATGGCAGCAAAATTCACGTTCTTGGTGGCGGCATCGTAA
>JALRCC010000085.1 GCA_023257495.1 Rugosibacter sp.
TATTCAGTTGCATGCAAGCCATGCAATAGTGCCTCGTTATAATTCTTCGTTCCTGCAGCGTCGATCGCCGTCTCACCAGCGCCGACTTTTTGCAAAGTTCATTACTGGGTAAGCGCCATGATTCCTACGCTCGTTTTCGACATCGAAACCATTCCCGACGTTGCCGGGCTGCGTCTTTTGCACGAGTTGCCAGCCACACTCGGCGATGCCGAAGTCGCTGAATTCGCCATGCAGCGTCAGCGGGCAAAAAATGGCAGTGATTTTCTGCCGCTGCATCTGCAACGCATTGCGGTTGTTTCCTGCGCTTTGCGCAGTGACGAGGGTTTTCGCGTTTGGTCACTGGCCGAGCCAAAATCGAATGAAGGCGAAATTATCCAGCGATTTTTCGATGGCGTAGAAAAATTTACCCCGCAACTGGTGTCGTGGAATGGCGGTGGGTTTGATTTGCCTGTGCTGCATTATCGCGGCTTGATGCATAGCGTCACCGCGTCGCGTTACTGGGATATGGGCGAGGGCGATTATCGCGATTCGCGCGACTTTAAATGGAATAACTACATCAGCCGTTATCACACGCGGCACCTGGATTTGATGGATTTGCTCGCCATGTATCAAGCGCGCGCCAATGCGCCGCTTGATCAACTGGCGCGATTGATGGGCCTGCCGGGCAAGCTGGGCATGGATGGCTCAGCTGTGTGGGGTGCCTGGTGCGAGGGGCGCATCGACGAAATTCGCGATTATTGCGAAACCGATGTGGTGAATACCTGGCTGGTTTTTCTGCGTTTTCAGCTCATGCGCGGCCTGCTTACAAAAGCGGAACATGAGAGTGAAATTGCGCTGGTAAAAACGAGTCTTGCCGCTATTGATGCGCCGCACTGGCGTGAGTTTCTTGCGGTTTGGGCGGATTCTTCGCTTTGAGCCGCTATTGGCGCTTATCGGGTGTTTTATTATTCCTTGGGGCGGCGTTTGCCATTGTCGAGCTTTCCGGCCTGCGCGATCATTTGACGCTGGCTTATTTGCGGCAAACTATTCTGGCGCACGAAGTAGGCGGCCTGTTTATTTTTGTCGTGCTATTTTCGCTGGGGAATCTGGTACACATTCCTGGATGGATTTTTCTGGCGTCAGCGGTAGTCGCCTTAGGTCCTTTCTGGGGCGGGGTAGCCACTTATATTGGCGCAGTTATTTCTTGCGCTGTAACGTTTTTGAGCATCCGGTTTCTGGGCGGAGATGCATTGCGGGAGATGAAAAACAAGCTTGCCATGCGTATTTTTCATCAACTGGATACCCGACCAATAACGAGTGTAGCGCTGCTGCGGATTTTCTTTCAAACGATTCCCGCACTCAATTACGCGCTGGCACTGTCAGGCATTCGGTTGCGCCATTACATGCTGGGTACTGTGTTGGGTCTGCCGTTACCCATCGCGCTGTATTGTTTCTTTTTCGACAGCTTGGCTCGGCTGTTGAAAATCAATTAACCACCGAGTTGCTTAGCCGGTACGTTGGGTTGTTCGCTTGACATTTCATTGGCTTGCCTCAGCATGGCGGCGCGGCTGGTCGGGGTTTCCAGCGTGATGCGGCCCAGCTTGCCGGCACGAAAATCCGTGAGGAAAATCATCGCGGCTTTTTCCAGATCGAGCTCCTTGCCGCGCCTTTGCTGCATGCAGCCACGCTTGATGGCCACGGCCTCGAGAACGCCAACGCCATCCATGTTGTTGGTGTCAAAGCCATAACGTGCAGCAATACGGGGTGGATAATTTTTGAGTAGAAAGTCGGCAAGAAACGTAGCGACATCTGAATCAATCACGGCGTTGCGGCCAATGGCATGGCAGGCGGCGAGCATGAAACCATCGCTATCGTGGGTGATTTTTGGCCACATCAGGCCGGGTGTATCGGTGATGGTTGTGTGGCCGCCGAGGTCCTGGCTCATTTGCGACTTGGTCACGGCGGGCTCATCACCAACAGCGGCCACACGGCGCTTGAGCAAGGCATTCATCAGGGTGGATTTACCCACGTTGGGGATACCCATGATCAACATGCGCAGCGGCTTGATGCCTGAGTTGCGATGCGGTGCCAGCGTGCGGCATAACGCTGGTACACGCGCGGCATCGCCTGGTTTTTTGCAGGCAATGGCGAATGCCTTGACCCCCGGTTGGGCGTTGTAATAATCCAGCCAGGCAGCGGTAGCGATGGGGTCGGCCAGATCTGCTTTGTTGAGCAGCTTCAAGCAAGGGCGCTGGCGTTGCAGGCGCAGTTCGCGGATCATCGGGTTGCTGCTGGCCTCGGGCAGGCGTGCGTCGCACACTTCAATCACGACGTCTGTCGTGGCCAGTGTTTCTGCTGCCTTGCGGCGGGCAGAGGTCATGTGGCCGGGGAACCATTGAATGCTCATCGGGTGCTTGCTTCATGAGAAGCAACAATGCGTATGGTGTCCTCACCCAGTTGCACGACATCGCCCGCGCGCAGTTTGCGGCGTATGCGGGTTTCGACTTGCTGACCCACACGCACCGCACCTTCTGCAATCATGACCTTGGCCGCACCGCCCGAAGAGGCGAGACCGAGCAATTTAAGCAAGACATTGAGCTCGATGAATGCGCCTTGCAATGGAAAATCGTGAATTGCCAAGTTGAGGTTCCGAAAAAGAATTAGCCAGCAGAAAATGCCTGCATGAAAGATGTATCAGGGTGGAGGGAGAGGATTCTACTGCGTCTTGAGGTGTGCATCCAACGCTGTTTCGATAGTTTGCCTGGTTTTGCAAGTCGCTTATCTTTCGTTTACTATCCCAAGTGCCATCTTCAAAATTTCACCTTGCGGCCTTGTCGCCCTAATGTCTGCCTTATTGGCGTATCGCCTTTTCTTCTTATGGATAAGCAACCACTGCCCCAATCCCGGAATGAACTTTTGCGAGCCGCAAGCCGCAAAGCTACCACCCCCTTTGCGCTATGGAATCTCGGTTTTCGCCCGTTTTACCTGTTAGCGAGTTTGTTCAGCGCCTTGAGCGTGCTGCTTTGGGCCGCGCAGTTTTCCGGCTATCTTCCTTACGCTTACCTGCAGGAGCCGGCATGGCATGGTCATGAGATGCTTTTTGGATACACGATGGCGGTCATCGCTGGTTTCCTGCTGACCGCCGTGCGTGCCTGGACCAGCCAGCCGACCGCCAGCGGCGCGCCGTTGATGGCTTTGGTGATGCTATGGGTTTGCGGCAGGGTTTTGGTATTAACGCCATTCGCCATGATGGCAGCCGTGGTCAATGCGGCTTTTCCTGTTGCCGTCGCATGGGCGATTGGCATTCCATTGTTTCGAGCGCGTAATGTTCGCAATTATTTTTTTGTTGGCTTGCTGGTGTTGATGAGTGTGCTCGTTCTTACTGCGCATTTGGCGTTGCAGGGATATATTGGATGGCCACCACGGCTGGGTTTGCAACTTGCATTGGATGTGGTGCTATTCATCATGGTGGTGATGGGTGGTCGCGTGATCCCGATGTTTACCAACAACGGCATCCCTGGCACTAACGCTATACGCCATACAGGGGTGGAGAAGTTCGCCCTGGGTATCGTGATGCTGCTATTTGTAGCAGACCTGCTGCCATTGCCTCAGCCGGTTGTGGGCGTGATCGCGCTGCTGGCTACTTTGGCGCATGGGTTTCGTCTGGTGCTCTGGAAACCGTGGCGCACGCTGGCGACACCCCTGGTATGGATACTTCATGCCGCCTACCTTTGGATCGTGATACATCTGGCAATGCGCGGGCTGACTGCGCTGGAAATACTGACGGGATCGTACGCAACACACGCGCTAACTGCCGGTGCGATTGGCGGGTTAACCCTGGGCATGATGACGCGAACCGCACGCGGCCATACCGGACGTCCTCTGATGGCAGATGGTGCCGAAGTGGCGATATTTCTGCTGATTCAGTGTGCTGCGGTTGTGCGCGTTTTTGTTGGTATGGTGTGGTCTGACCTGGCTGTGGCGAGCGTTCAGATTTCTGCACTATTATGGGCTGTAGCGTTTGCTTTGTATGCATTTTTCTATTGGCCAGTGCTTACGCGACCCAGATTGGATGGAAAGCCGGGATAGAATCACAACTTTATTTTTTTGCATTTGAGCCATGACGCATATTACTGATGACGTTCGTATCCGCGAGATCAAGGAGCTTTCCCCGCCGACGCATGTGCTGCGCGAATTTCCTGGCAATGAAACAACTGCCGAGACAACCTACCAGGCACGCCAGGCGGTGCACCGTGTTTTACATGGTGCCGATGATCGTCTGGTGGTCATTGTTGGTCCTTGTTCAATTCATGATATTGCAGCCGCAATGGATTATGCGGCCAAGCTTAAGGCCGAGCAGGAGCGCCTGAGCAATGAATTGATCATCATCATGCGTGTGTATTTTGAAAAGCCGCGCACGACCGTGGGCTGGAAGGGCTTGATCAACGATCCCTACATGGATGACAGCTTCAAGATCAACGATGGTCTGCGCCTGGCACGAAAACTGTTGTGGGATATTAATCAGCTGGGACTGCCTTGCGGTACGGAATTTCTCGATGCGATCACGCCGCAATACACGGCGGATTTGATCAGCTGGGGTGCGATTGGCGCACGCACCACCGAAAGCCAGGTGCACCGCGAATTGGCTTCTGGTTTGTCAGCGCCCATTGGTTTTAAAAATGGCACCGATGGGAACATCAAAATTGCCACTGACGCCATACAAGCTGCAGAACGTGGTCACCACTTTTTGTCTGTTCATAAAAACGGTCAAGTGGCGATTGTGCAAACACAAGGCAACCCCGATTGCCACGTCATTTTGCGCGGTGGCAAAGTGCCCAACTACGACGAAGCCAGTGTCAATGCAGCTTGCAAAGATTTGACGGCGGCCAAACTCAAGCCTACCTTGATGATCGACTGCAGCCACGCCAATAGCAGCAAGCAGCACGAACGACAAGTGGATGTGACAAATGACATCTCGGCGCAAATCAGCAAAGGTTCACGTCAGATTTTTGGCGTGATGGTGGAGAGTCATTTGGAGGGCGGTGCGCAAAAGTTCACGCCTGGCAAAGACGACCCCAGCGCCCTCAAGTACGCGCAAAGCATTACCGATGCATGCATCGGTTGGCCTGACAGTGAAAAGGTGCTGGCCACATTGTCCAATGCTGTATTGGCACGTCGACAAAAATAAACGCGAAGGTCAAGGGCCTGTTGTGTGCAGGCCCTGTCCATGTTTTAAGCGTTCTCGAACCGCCCAAACTGTCAAAGGCGTTTGATTACAGACGCTTTTTGGAAGCCGCGTTCAAAGCCTTCAAGAGCTTGTCGTGAATGCCGCCAAAACCGCCATTGCTCATGCACAACAAATGATCACCTGCTTGAGTCTTGGCCATGACTTGCGCGACCAGTTCATCGATGTTGCTGGCCACTTGCGCTTTGGCGCCCATCTCGGCCAATGCCGCGTTGGCATCCCAATCCAAGCCACCACTGTGGCAGAAAGACAAGTCGGCTTGTTCTAAGCTCCAAGGTAGCTGAGACTTCATGGTGCCTAGCTTCATGGTGTTGCTGCGCGGCTCGAACACCGCCAGGATGCGGCCCTTGTCGCCGCTGGCGCGCAGCTTGCGCTGCAGGCCGTCCAGCGTGGCGATGAACTGGGCGAGGCTCGGCGGACGGAGTCGCCGGCTCCGGAGGTGACTCCGACAGTGGCGACGGCGGCGACGGTGGCGGCCGCAACGCCCGGGACGCCGGCGGCGGGGGCAGCAGAGGC
>JALRCC010000182.1 GCA_023257495.1 Rugosibacter sp.
AAGAATCAGCATTATGGCGTGGCAGGCATCGGATCAATCGGCTGAAAACTATCGGCGCCCACGCGATTCCAGTAGGTGCTCAAACGGATGTCCTCAACTGCTTGTCCTTCGATGAGTGCATTTAGAGGAACTTTTGGATAAATCTGATCAGCCAATTTTATTTCGCTCGCTGACACCCGGCGAACAATATGGCGGCGGGTCAAATTGTTGGTGTGACTCAACCCCGCAGCCCCCAGCATCTCCGCAACCGCATGCAACGTATTGTGATGAAAGTTTGCTACACGCTGCATCTTGAGCGAAACATCCAATACACGATAACGGTTGGGATCCATCGTTGCGATTCCGGTCGGACAGCGTCCGGACGAACAATCTCGCGCTTGAATGCAGCCCAAGGCGAACATGAAGGGTCGCGCCATATTGCACCAGTCAGCCCCGAGTGCACATGTCCGAACCACATCATAGGCGCTCACAATCTTGCCCGAGGCACCCACCTTGACGCGTTTACGTAAGCCGGCCCCCTTGAGCGTGTTGTCGACGAATATCAATGCATCATGCAGGGGCGAACCAACGCGATCGGTGAACTCTGCCGGCGCGGCCCCCGTCCCACCCTCGGAACCATCAACCGTGACGAAGTCAAGATGCAACCCGGTGTCAACCATGGCACGCACAATGGCGATGAATTCCCAAGGATGTCCAATGCACAGCTTTATGCCAACAGGCTTGCCACCGGAGAGGGTGCGCAAACGTTGCGCAAACTCTAGTAGCCCTCTGGGCGTTGAAAACTCGCTGTGACGCGAGGGCGAAACACAGTCCTTACCAACTTCGACACCACGAATATCAGCAATTTCTTGTGTGACCTTCGCTCCCATCAGGATACCGCCGTGACCAGGCTTCGCACCCTGGCTCAATTTTATTTCGATCATGCGCACCTGGTCAGCGTTGGATTTTTCGCGAAATTTCTCCGGATCAAAACGCCCTTGCTTGGTACGGCATCCAAAATACCCGCTGGCAATCTGCCAGATCACGTTACCGCCGCCGGCAAGATGGTGCGGTGAGAGCCCTCCCTCGCCCGTATTGTGCGCGCAACCTGCCAAACGGGCGCCGCTGTTAAGCGCGTGAATCGCATGGGGGGACAAGGAGCCAAACGACGTGCCGGAAATATTGAGTACGGACATCGCGTAGGCTTGCTCACCTTCCCCCACCTGCGTGCGGAAGTCATAGTGCTCGACATCCACGGGTTGCATCGAGTGGTTTAACCACTCGTGGTCTTCTTTGTACATATCAACGACGGACCCGAAGGGCCTAACCGCAACCTGCGCCTTGGCACGCTGGTAAACCATCGCGCGCTGCTCGCGCGAATAGGGATGCTCATCGTCATCAGATTCAAAAAAATACTGGCGGATCTCCGGCCGTATGCTCTCAAAAATATAACGAAAATGTCCGAACAATGGATAATTCGCAAGAACCGGATGCTGCTTCTGTCGATAGTCACGAATGCCGATAATCGTCAGAGTCAGCAACACCGCAGATACCCCCCAGAAAAGGGGGGTATGAATTGCTAGGCTTGCGGCAATCAGAGCACCAATTGCGGAGTAGAACAGCCCACTGAACCGGCCAAAAAGTATCTCCATACCCCCCCCAGATGACGAGTAAAAATTGAAGTTTTCTCGATTTTTGTATGCCGAAACGTGACTCTCATGCTACCAGTTTTCCCTGATGCCGTTCCCTGATTGGCAGCGGCCCCATCGCGCTGACCTGCGTTAAATCCTGATGCAGTTGACCTGACTGGCTTTTTCTGTGCCAGGTTGAATGTTGTATTTTTCAACTTGGAAGAAGGAGTCTACGAATGGCGAACAAGAAGCATGGCCCGGAGCAGGCGGTCGTAAAGCTCAGGCAAATCGATGTCTTGCTGGGCGAAGGCAGGTCAATCAGCCAAGCCTGCAAGGAGGCCGGTATCACGGATGTCACTTACT
>JALRCC010000237.1 GCA_023257495.1 Rugosibacter sp.
TTACACGGGTATTGTCGGCTTGCCATTATGCGAGACCGTGCTCATGCTGCGTGAATTCGGACACACGGTGTGATGATTCCTCTGCCGATGGTGCGCACACATGGCTGAAGAATTTTTAATCAATTTCACGCCGGAAGAAACACGCGTTGCTTCGTTACAGCAAGGCGTTGTGCAGGAGTTGCACATCGAACGCAACAACTGCTGCGGTGTGGTCGGTAACATATATCTCGGCCGAGTCGTACGCGTTTTACCTGGCATGCAGTCGGCATTTGTCGATATTGGTCTGGAGCGCTCGGCTTTTTTGCATGCCGGTGACATCTGGGAAGAACGAGTGATCAATGGTGCAGAGCCGCGACCCATTGAACAGGTGCTTAGCGCAGGACAATCGCTGTGCGTCCAGGTACAAAAAGAACCTATTGGTACCAAAGGTGCGCGCTTGACGACGCAGATTTCCATTGCTGGCAGGCTACTGGTTTATCTGCCGCAGGACGATCATGTCGGGATTTCCCAGCGGATTGTTGACGAAGAAGCGCGCGAAAAATTGCGTGGCCGTATTCAGGCACTGCTCTCACCAGAAGATCGTGGCGGATTTATTTTGCGCACGGTCGCCTGTGAGGCCAGTGACGAAGAACTTGCGGCTGACATTGTCTATTTGCGGCGCATCTGGCAGGAAATAAAGCAGCGTAGCGTGGGGATTTTTCCGCCGGTGCTATTGCACCATGATCTGACCTTGGCGCAACGCGTGCTGCGAGATTTTGTCACGGGAGAAACCACGGCTGTGCTGATTGATTCTCGTGAAAATTTTCAAAAGCTGACAAATTTTGCGCAAGAATACGTACCGCAAGTCAGTGACCGGTTGGTGCACTATACGGGCGATCGCCCGTTGTTCGAGTTGCACGGCATCGAGGATGAAATACAAAAAGCGCTGGCGCGACGCGTTGATCTGAAATCAGGGGGCTATCTGATTTTTGATCAGACTGAAGCCATGACCACCATTGATGTGAATACCGGTGGATTCGTCGGCGTGCGTAATTTCAATGACACCATTTTCAAGACAAATCTTGAAGCCGCGTTAGCGGTAGCGCATCAGCTACGCTTGCGTAATCTGGGTGGCATCATCATCGTCGACTTTATTGATATGGACGATGAACAACATCAAGCGGCTGTTCTTGCCGAATTTAAAAAAGCCCTGGCATCTGATCGTACGCGCATAACCCTTTCCGAATTTACCCAGCTTGGGTTGATCGAAATGACACGCAAGCGCACGCGCGAAAGCCTGGCGCAGATTCTTTGCGAGCCCTGCCCGGTCTGTAGCGGGCGTGGTGAAATCAAAACAGCACAAACGGTCTGCTATGAAATTTTGCGCGAGTTACTGCGCGAGGCGCGCCAGTTCGCTGCTCGAGAGTTACGCGTTATCGCTGCGCCAGTTGTGATCGATAAGTTTCTGGAAGAAGAGGCGCAAGCGTTAACCATGCTGTCGGATTTTATTGGCCGCCCGGTGTCACTACACCCTGAAAGTGGTTACACGCAAGAGCAGTTCGACATTGTGTTGATGTGAGGATAAAATCGGCACCAAGCTTTTTCAGGCCAAGTTTCAAAAGATGCGGGCGTCGTATAACGGCATTACTCCAGCTTCCCAAGCTGATAACGAGGGTTCGACTCCCTTCGCCCGCTCCAGTTTTCACTGAATCAGCATCAGTCTCGGCAAGTGACTCCCTCATACGGCCAATGCTGTCCCTCAATCGCTGCCACCCTCACCGCATGCATCAATCCGCGCTGGGTGTTTTTGTGATTTTTTGTAGAGTGCCGCTCGCTTAATTTTTATGGTGGGCCAGTGCCTGGGCTGTATTGAGATTGTCAAATGCCCCCGTGCTGTCGTCAAACAGAACTTCACATGTTTTTAGCAGGGCGTGCCAGCCGCTGACCTGGCGGTTGCCACGCGCAAGATAATCATTCAGCTGTGGCAATAATGAGCGGCGTGTCAGGCAAAACACCGGATGGGTGCGCTCGATGGTGCGCGCTACGGCCAGATCGGCGCAAGTTTCCTGCAAGGCGTGCGCCAGACGTGCTACCAGATCAGCGGGCAGCGCAGGTGAATCGCACGGCACGAAGGCGACTAGCGGTGTGGTGGCATGGATTAAGGCTGTCTGGATTCCTGCCAGAGGGCCGGCATAATCAGGCATTTCATCGGGGAAGACAGGATAGCCAAACTCGGCATAGCGCTCGAGGTTGCGGTTCGCGTTGATCAGCAAGTACATCACTTGAGGTGCGAGCCGATCAATAATCCATTGCACCATCGGACGCCCGTGCAAATCTTGCAGACCTTTATCGACGCCACCCATGCGCCTGCCCTGGCCGCCGGCCAGAATCACGCCGGTGATGGGTTCAGTGCTTAACACACGGAAGATTTTGCCAGGCAGGTTGCGGCGAGGATCAGCCGAGCTGGCTCACGTCACGCACGGCACCTGTATCAGCCGAGGTGGTCAGTGCGGCATAGGCTTTGAGCGCAGCGGAGACTTCGCGTTGCCGATTGGCCGGTTTCCACGCCGCAGCACCCCGCGCTTCCATGGCTTTGCGCCGTGTTGCCAGCGCCGAGTTTTCAATGACCAGGTTGATGCTGCGGTTGGGGATGTCAATCTCGATGATGTCGCCTTCTTCGACCAGGCCAATGGCACCGCCCGCTGCAGCTTCGGGCGAGGCATGACCAATGGATAAGCCGGATGTACCGCCAGAAAAGCGGCCATCAGTGAGTAGCGCGCAAACTTTGCCCAGGTCTTTGGATTTCAAATAGCTGGTGGGGTAAAGCATCTCTTGCATGCCTGGTCCGCCTTTGGGGCCTTCATAGACGATGACCACAATATCGCCAGCGACGATCTGGTCTGCCAGAATTTTTTCCACGGCCTCGTCTTGCGATTCGCAACGCCGCACGCGACCGGTAAATTTGAGAATGGAATCATCCACCCCGGCCGTTTTAACGATGCAGCCTTTCTCGGCAATGTTGCCAAACAGCACGGCCAGGCCGCCATCTTGTGAATAGGCGTGTGCCTTGTCACGAATACAGCCTTCTGCACGATCAATATCCAGATCGGGATACCGCCGGTCTTGCGAAAACGCGGTCTGAGTGGGGATGCCACCGGGTGCTGCGCGATAAAAATCGTGTGTGGCGACGTCTTGCGAGCGCATCACATCCCACTGATCCAGTGCTGCGCCCATGGTGGGGGAATGCACGGTGGGCAGATCGCGATGAATCAGGCCGGCGCGGTCGAGCTCGCCCAGAATCGCCATGATGCCGCCTGCACGGTGCACGTCTTCCATGTGGTATTTCTGTGTGGCCGGTGCCACTTTGGCCAGGCAGGGCACATGGCGCGAGAGGCGGTCAATGTCCTGCATTGTGAAGTTAGTGCCCGCTTCTTTTGCTGCCGCCAGCAGATGGAGTACCGTGTTGGTTGAGCCACCCATGCTGATGTCTAGCGTCATGGCGTTTTCAAACGCCTTGAACGAGGCGACATTGCGTGGCAGCACACGGGCGTCTTCCTCTTCATACCACCGTTTGCACAGGTCAACCACCAGTCGCCCGGCACGCAGGAAAAGTTGCTTGCGGTCGGCATGGGTCGCCAGTAGCGAACCATTGCCGGGGAGCGACAAGCCGAGTGCTTCCGTCAGGCAGTTCATCGAGTTGGCGGTAAACATGCCCGAACACGAGCCGCAGGTCGGGCAGGCGGAACGTTCCATGTCGGCGACATCGGCGTCACTGTTTTTTGAATCGCCCGCTTCGATCATGGCGTCGATCAAATCCACCTTGCGGAACTTGCCGTGCCACTGCACCTTGCCCGCTTCCATGGGGCCGCCAGAAACAAAAACCGTGGGAATGTTGATGCGCAGGGATGCCATCAGCATGCCCGGTGTGATTTTGTCGCAGTTGGAAATGCACACCATCGCGTCGGCGCAATGGGCATTGACCATGTATTCCACCGAATCGGCAATCAGCTCGCGGCTCGGTAACGAATACAGCATGCCGCCATGACCCATGGCAATGCCGTCATCCACCGCGATGGTATTGAATTCCTTGGCGATGCCGCCTGCCGCTTCGATCTCGCGCGCGACCATCTGGCCGAGATCTTTCAGATGCACATGACCGGGCACGAACTGGGTGAACGAATTCACCACGGCGATAATCGGTTTGCCAAAGTCGCCATCCTTCATGCCGGTAGCACGCCACAGGGCGCGTGCCCCCGCCATGTTGCGGCCGTGAGTGGATGTACGTGAACGATAAGCTGGCATGATGGTCTCCAAAAGGATGTGGCACGCTGGCGCGTTGTGTACGGTCGCGTCGTGGCGTGTCTTAGAATGACAATTTTAGCCCAAGCAGCCTAACCAGACTACTTATTCGCCCATGTTGATCCATCCTCAGTTTGATCCTGTTGCTATTCACCTTGGCCCGCTGGCGGTGCGCTGGTATGGTTTGATGTATCTCGCCGGATTCATGGCCTTTTTGTGGCTGGGCAAGGCGCGCGCGCGGACGCAACCCTGGCATGACATGACAGCAGTTGATCTGGATGATGTGCTGTTCTATGGCGTACTTGGCGTGGTGCTTGGCGGACGATTGGGCCAGGTGATTTTTTATGATCCGGGGTATTACCTGGCGCATCCGTTGGATATTCTTGCCGTGTGGAAAGGGGGCATGAGTTTTCACGGCGGTTTTCTTGGTGTGCTGGTGGCCATGTGGGTGTGGGGTCGCCAACAGGGCAAAACATTTTTTCAGGTGACTGACTTTATTGCTCCGCTCGTGCCGCTTGGATTGATGGCCGGACGCATCGGCAACTTTATCAATGGCGAGCTGTGGGGGCGTGTCGCCGATGCGACCTTGCCCTGGGCGATGGTGTTTCCGCAGGTGGATAATTTGCCGCGTCATCCGTCACCGCTGTATCAAGCGGCAGGTGAGGGCTTGTTGCTGTTCATTTTGCTCTGGGTTTTTTCGGCGCGGCAACGCGAGATGGGACGCATATCGGGGATGTTCTTGATCGGGTATGGTGTATTGCGCTCGGTAGCGGAATTTTTTCGTGAGCCGGATGCAGGCATTTTCGGGTTGTCTTACACCGTTAGCATGGGGCAATGGCTCAGCCT
>JALRCC010000252.1 GCA_023257495.1 Rugosibacter sp.
CTGTGGCACGCACATTGGGTCTGGATGCAGACGCCGCACGCCAATTGACGGTGCAAACTTTTCTTGGTGCAGCACAACTGGCCGCTAAAAGTAGCGAAAGCATTACCACGCTGCGCGAACGGGTGACATCCAAAGGGGGAACAACGGAAGCGGCGTTGCAAGTATTTGCCGCGCAGGGTGTGGCTGCTGCGATCGGGCAAGGCGTGTTGGCGGCTAATGCACGCGGGTGTGAATTGGGCGAGACACTGGGTAAGTAAGGTAAGTGAAGGCAGATAAAACAGACAGGCAAAACATCGAGACGAGGTAAGGTATTCAATGCTGGTACAACTACTGATTGTTCTGCTGGATGCCGTGAGCGGTTTTCTCACTGCAGCATTGCTGGCCCGATTTATCTTGCAAATGGTCAGGGCACCCTTTCGGAATCCGCTGGGGCAATTTGTTATTGCGATGACCGATTGGAGCGTGCGTCCTGTGCGGCGAATCATTCCTGGACTGTTTGGATGGGATACGACGAGCCTTGTGCTTGCCTGGTTAGTGCAGGCGCTCGTATCAGGCTTGACGCTCGGGTTATCCGGCACATTGACCGCCGTCTCGCCAGCGCCGATTTTTATGGTGGCTGTATTGGCGGTGCTGGCTGTGCTCAAGATGGCTGGTTATTTGCTGCTGGGATCGGTGCTGGTGTCGGCCGTTTTTTCCTGGGTGAATCCGCATGCGCCAATGGCGGATGTTTTTAATGCGATCAGCCGACCCCTGCTGCGCCCATTTCGCCGCTGGATACCTGACATTGGCGGGGTGGACCTCTCCCCGCTGGCGTTCGTTTTACTGCTGCAAATGGGCATGATGGTTTTAGATCGCCTGCACTGGGCTGTGCTGACCGGATGAGCTGGTTGCGAGCGGATGAAGAGGGCGTCACGCTGACGCTGCATATTCAGCCAGGTGCGAAAAAAACCGCAGTGACGGGACTGCACGGCGAGGCCCTCAAGATTCGATTGCATGCGCTGCCGGTGGAAGGGCAAGCCAATGCCCAGCTGATCGCTTTTCTTGCGCGACATCTGGCAGTGCCCAAACGCGCGGTGACGTTGTTATCGGGTGAAGCTTCGCGGGCTAAGCGGGTGCGGGTGACGGGTGTTGATGCGGGATATGTCAGGGCTCAACTGGTTCCTGCCCAGGAATAAAACAATCAACTTGTGCCATCGTAGGCCAAATGGCCATCAATGAGCGTGTAGCGCACGCGGCCGGGAAGTGTCAGACCGAGTAGGGGCGTGTTTTTGCCTTGGCTTTTGAGATTGTTACGCGTGACGTGAAAATCAGCGGTCGGGTCGAACACGCAAATGTCTGCCGGGAGCCCAATATCGAGTCGGCCTGCCGCAACGCCCATGATGCGCGCCGGATCTGACGTGATGCGGGCCAGCGCGGTGAGTAGCGGCACCTGCATTTCCTGAGCCCATTTCAAGGTCAATGGCAGCAGGAGCTCCAAGCCCGTGGCACCGATTTCGGCCTCACTAAATGGTTTTTGTTTGCCATCATCATCCACCGGTGTGTGATCTGAACATACGGCAGTGATTGCACCCGAGGCCAAGCCGTTGCGTAGCGCATCGCGATCACGCTGGGCACGCAAAGGCGGGTCAAGCCGCGCGTGCGGATTGAAATATCCGATATCGTGGTCGCACAAATGCAGGTAATGCACGGCGGTGTCGCAAGTGACCGCAATACCTGCCGCGCGTGCCGCCATGATCATGTCAAGACCTGCCGCAGAAGAAATTCGCGTGACATGCAGGCGTACGCCGGTTTCCCGGGCGAGCTGCAACAGCGTGGCCAGTGCAATGGTTTCAGCGGCCACTGGAATACCGGTCAGGCCCAGTCGCGCAGCTATCTCACCATCGTGGGCGATGCCTGGTTGGGCAAGAAACGGATCTTGTGCCTGCAGCCAGACGGGGAAACCAAACGTGGCTGCGTAGTTCATGGCATGCAATAACACTTGCGTATCGACAATGGCTTGATTCGCCTGGCCGAAAGCAACGCAGCCTGCTTCGCTGAGCTCGGCCATTTCGGTCAGTTTTTTTCCGGCCAGTTGCACGGTCAGAGCACCGACTGGATGCACATGCGCGAATTCAGGCAAACGCGCCCGGTGGGTCAGCATTTCAACCAGGCCAGGTTCATCCAGCACCGGGTCGGTGTCGGGCGGGCAAGCCAGCCGCGTGACACCGCCTGCGGCAGCGGCGGCCATTTCGGATTCCAGCGTGGCTTTGTATTCAAAGCCCGGCTCACGCAGTCGCGCGGCAAGATCAATCAGGCCAGGGCAAACGATGCAGCCGGTGGCATCGAGTGTTGTACGGGCCTTAAAACCAGCTGGCACCGTATCACCAACGCCGACTATTTTGCCATCGGCGATGAACAGATCGGCGCGCTGGTCTGTGCCACTGGCTGGGTCGATCAGGCGACCGCCGCGAATATGGGTGCTCATTTCACGCTCCTGCCAGCATGGCCATCACTGCCATGCGCACGGCGATACCAAAAGTGACTTGCGGCAGGATCACCGCCTGTGTGCCATCGGCAACGGCAGATTCAATTTCCACACCGCGATTCATCGGCCCCGGATGCATGACAATGGCGTCAGGTTTGGCCAGCGCCAGCTTGTCCATCGTCAGGCCGTAGGATTTGAAATACTCTTGCGCACTGGGCAGCAGCGCACCCT
This sequence comes from Rugosibacter sp., assembly GCA_023257495.1. The sequence continues at coordinate 2,696 of JALRCC010000252.1, forward strand.
GCATGCGTTCATTTTGCAAGCGCAACATCATTACCACATCCACACCGCGCAGGCCTTCTTTCATGTCGTTAAACACCTGCACACCAAGCCGCTCGATGCCGCTTGGCAACAGTGTTTTGGGTGCAATGACGCGAACTTCAGGCACACCCAGCGTGGTCAGCGCGTGGATCTGGCTGCGGGCCACGCGTGAGTGCAATACATCGCCGACAATGGCGACGGTGAGCTGAGTGAAATCCTGTTTGTAATGACGAATGGTGTACATGTCGAGCAGGCCTTGCGTCGGGTGCGCATGGCGGCCATCGCCGGCATTGATGATATGAATGTGGTCTTTTCCGGTTGCTGCCAGATGTTGCGCTATGAGATAAGGTGCGCCACTGGCTGCATGACGAACAACAAACATGTCGGCTTGCATGGCGGCCAGATTATCGGTGGTATCGAGCAGCGTTTCGCCCTTGCTGGCAGACGACGTATTGATGTTGAGATTGATGACATCAGCCGAGAGCCGTTTGGCCGCAATTTCAAATGTCGTGCGCGTGCGGGTTGAGTTTTCAAAAAACAGATTGAAGACACTTTTCCCGCGCAGCAGGGGCACTTTTTTCACTTCGCGCTCGGCCACCGCAGCAAACGGTGCGGCAGTATCCAGGATGCGGGTGAGTACGTCTTGTGGCAAGCCTTCGGTGCTGAGCAAATGGGTGAGCTCGCCATGGCTGTTGAGTTGGGGGTTGCGGTTGATGCGCAGTAATGTCATTTTTCGGTCAGTCGAAAAGAGAGGCTACCATCAGGCGCATGCTCCAGCTCGAGCATTTGCGCGGCGGCGAGAGTGAGGGTGTGCGCGCAATAGTCAGCGGCAATGGGTAACTCGCGACCACCACGATCGACGAGCACGGCCAGTTCGATTTTTTCCGGACGACCATAGTCGAATAGCTCGTTCATCGCCGCGCGGATGGTGCGGCCAGTGTAAAGCACATCATCGACAATGATGATGTGTGCGCCTTCGGTCTCAAAAGGAAGCAATGATGCGTGCATATTGGCCTGCAGGCCACGTTGATTGTAGTCGTCACGGTGAAAAGAGACATTCAGCACGCCAGGCGCGACGTGCAGTCCGAGCAGCGCATGCAGGCGCTCAGCCACCCAGACGCCGCCCGTGTGAATGCCAACCAGTGCCGTGCGTGCCAAATCAACCTGTGGCCGCATTTGGTCGGCCAGGATGCGACAGAGCGCTTCTGCGTCAGGCCGTTGGGTGGGCATGGGTTTCCAGCCAGCTTTGCAAAATGATGCGTGCTGCTTCGGCATCGATTTGCGCCTTGCGTTGTTGCCAGGAAAGGCGGCTTTGGTGAGACGCCGTGACACGGGATCCGTTGGCTTGCAGCGAATCGGATGCGTGCCTGAGTACGGCATCGGCTTCGGTTGAACTAAAGCGCTCATCGACTTCTTCCACCGGCAACCCGAACCGGCCGCGCAGTTGATTGGCAAAGCGCGTACAACGCGCTGTCATATCGTGCGTGCTGCCATCATCATTGAGGGGTCGGCCCACTAACAAACGCGTGGGTTGCCATTCAGCGATCAAATCGCTGATCGCCGCAAAACGGACACTATTTGCCTCATGGGCGATACAGGTCAGGGCACGCGCCCGACCCAGACGTGCTTCACCGAGCGCCACCCCAATCCGTTGCAGACCAAAATCAAAGGCCAGCAGCGTTTCTTCATGCATGACCGGCAACCTCGGATAGGTTGGCAAAATCAACCCCCAACAATTGCATTGCCGCAGCAAGCCGATCTTCACTGGGCACGTTAAACAGGATGTGTGGAGAAGCTTCCACGGTCAGCCAGGTATTTTGCGCGAGCTCCCATTCCAGTTGACCGGCTGTCCAGCCCGCGTAGCCCAGTGTGACCAGCACATCGGCAGGCTGCTCTGCACAGCCCATGGCTTGCAGAATATCGCGCGAGCTGGTGAGCGCCAGATCATCCGTTACCTTAAGAGAGCTTTGCCATTTCTGGGCAGTGCGGTGGAGCACAAACCCGCGGTCGGATTGCACCGGGCCACCGGCATACACCGGTAAATTCGCAAAACATTCGGTAGGCAAGCCTGCTTCGAGGGGAATGGCTACGCGCTTGAACAGCTCGCCCAAGCGCATATCGGTCGGCCGGTTAATGACAATGCCCAACGCACCTTCCGCGTTGTGTTCGCAAATATAAGTGAGTGTGCGCGAAAAATTCGGATCAGCCATGGCCGGCATGGCGATAAGAAAATGATTAGCGAGGCATGTGGTTTCCATGGCAATGGCGCTATTGTAATCTGTCGTTCCACTTCTCAGTCAATTTGTGTTCAGGATTTATTTTTATGACATCTGCACTGGTCTGGTTTCGTCGCGATTTGCGCACATTTGATCATGCTGCGCTTTTCCATGCGCTAAAAGCGCACGACGCAGTGTATTGCGTCTTCGTTTTTGATTCCACGATTCTTGATCAATTGCCGCGATCCGATCGTCGTGTGGCGTTTATTTTGCGCGCGGTAGAAGAGGTCGCAGGAGACCTGCATCGCATGGGGGGATCGCTCATCATTTTGCGGGGCGACCCTCGGGACCAGATTCCGCAACTTGCGGCAAGACTTGGTGTGCAAGCGGTATACGCCAATCGGGATTATGAGCCCGCGGCGTTGCAGCGCGATGCGGCGGTTGCAGAAAATATCCGCCGTCTCACCAGCGCCGATCAACCGGACAAGACTGCGCATAACTTTTTCTTGTTCAAGGACCAGGTGATTTTTGAATGCGATGAAGTGCTCACGCAGCAAGGCACACCCTTTTCGGTATTTACACCGTACAAAAATGCCTGGCTAAAGAAACTGGCCCCCTATGATGTACAAGCCTATCCGGTAGAGCGCTATGCGGCAAATTTAGCCATCCCGGATGCCGCGCTATCCGCAGCTCTCGGAGGAGGCGTCCTCGGAATGCCGACTTTATCAGAGCTGGGTTTTTTGCCAATTGATCCAGTGTATGTAACTTTGCCTACCGGCATGCGCGGTGGGCGTAGCCTGTTTCTTGAATTCACCGAGCGCCTGGATCACTATGCCAGCGACCGCGACTTCCCGTCAGTGAATGGCACGTCAAGCCTTTCAGCACATCTGCGTTTTGGTACGGTGTCGATTCGACAGCTGGCGGGTTATGCACAAAGTCAGACGGGACGAGGTGCTGCAACGTGGTTGTCCGAGCTCATCTGGCGCGATTTTTATCAGATGATTCTTTGGCATCATCCGCATGTCGTCACACAGGCTTATAAACCTGCCATGGATGTGCTGACGTGGGATGAGGCACCCAATCTTTTGGCTGCATGGCAGCAAGGGAAGACTGGCTATCCGTTAGTCGATGCAGCGATGCGGCAGTTGATGCAAACGGGGTTCATGCATAATCGGCTGCGCATGGTGACGGCATCTTTCTTGACTAAAGACCTGGGGGTAGATTGGCGTTTGGGAGAGCGCTGGTTCGCTGAAAAGCTGCTCGATTTTGATCTCGCTGCGAATAATGGCGGCTGGCAATGGGCAGCTTCAACGGGTTGTGATGCGCAACCGTGGTTCCGTATTTTCAACCCTATCACGCAATCCGAAAAGTTTGATCCGCACGGCCATTTTATTCGGCGTTATGTGCCGGAACTTGCCTCTGTTCCAAAGCCGTTTATTCATGCGCCGTGGAAAATGAATCCGTCACAACAGGCAGAATGCGGTATTTTGATAGGCCAAGATTATCCTTGGCCTGTGGTCGATCATGCCATTGCCCGAGAACGTACTTTGCACAGGTTTTCATTTGCGAGGAAATAATCATGAACCGTGAAAATTTTTGCCAATTCCTGAAGCCGAACAACATGCCAAATAATCCGAGCTGGCTGTACTTTTGCCTTGTTCGCGCTCTGCGGGTTTTGGTGGTGATGGGCGGCCTGGGTTTGCTCGGCGCATTGCCCGCCCATGCCGATGTGCCGGCTGTTGGCACACTGGCACCAGACTTTACGCTACCCGATCAGAACGGCAAACCATGGCGACTTCAGGAGATGCGTGGCCGATGGGTTGTGCTTTACTTCTATCCGAAAGATGACACCCCAGGTTGCACGCAGGAAGCGTGTCAATTTCGCGATGATTTGCACGCGTTGACAGCGCTGGGCGCTCAGGTTGTGGGTGTGAGTGTGGATGACTCGGCATCCCACAAGAAATTTGCGGACAAGTATCACCTGCCTTTTCCTTTGTTAGCGGATCAGAATGCTGCAGTTGCGGTTAGCTATGGGGCGTTATCCGACTTGCTGGTTGTCAAGTATGCTAAACGCTACACGTTTCTGATTGATCCGCAGGGAAAAATTGCCAAAACTTATCTGCAGGTGGATACATCGCGTCACTCAACAGAGATCGTGAATGATTTGAGGCGGTTGGTGCAGGTCAAACGCAGATAAAAAGATGATCCGCCATCCAAAGACAGCGGATCACCGTCA
>JALRCC010000267.1 GCA_023257495.1 Rugosibacter sp.
GTCAGCGCATGGGCGTTGATTTCTCTCTCGGCTGCGCTGCCTTCGCTGTTTTCGCCCGCTTCACCCGGCTCGATCAACACGCCGCGCAAATACGCAATGCGCTTGATCAATTCCGCAATGCCTTGCAGCAACAGCAACGCCAAACCCGAGGGCAGCAGCAGATAGACCGGCCAGCGAATCAGCCCGCCCGCGTTCTGCGACATTTCACCGCTCACCCAGGCATTCAACACCAGTGGCCAGGAAAGGTCGATCAGCATGACACACAGTGGCAGCAAAAATACCAGGATGCCGACAATCTCGATCCAATGAACCATGCGCCGGGAAAGATGGCTCGCCACAAAGTCGATGCGCACATGCGCATTTTTAAGCAAGGCATAGCCCGCGCCCAGCAGAAATACGGCAGAAAACAGATACCACTGCACCTCAAGCAAGGCATTCGAGCTGACCTGAAACACCTTGCGGACCAGTGCATTACCTGCGCTGATGAGCACGGTGACAAGAATCAGCCAGAGGATGCTGTTACCGATGCGTTGATTGAGTCTATCCACAAGACCCGAAAAATAAAGCAAACGCTGCATGAGACAATTTCCCTCGCTCTTTTTCTGTGCCCGCCTGCGAGCCGCTAAAATCGGCGCATATCTGTTGAATGGAGTGAATAAACTGGATATTCACAACGAACAACGAACCCCGCGAACCCCGTTTGAATGCCGTTCAGTTTAATCAATTTCATCCATTCTTTCTTTATCCCTCATCGCCACGCTCAAATGACTATCACCCGCTTTTGCATTGTGCGTCACGGTGAAACCGACTGGAACGCTGAAAAACGTTTGCAGGGGCAAATCGACATTTCGCTCAATGCCGTCGGCCACGCACAGGCGATGGCTCTGCGCGCACATCTGAAAAAAGCGCCGCCATTCACTGCGGTGTATAGCTCGGACCTCGCCCGTGCCTGGCATACCGCCCAAATTGCAACCACCGATCTGGGCCTTGCCGTATCACCAGCGCCGAGTTTTCGCGAACGCCATTACGGCACGCATCAGGGACTAACCTCTGCCGAAGCAGCGCATGCGCATCCTGCGATGTATCACTTGCATCAGGCGCGCGATCTGCATTACACCTATGACACCGGCGAATCACTGGCAGCTTTTGCCGCCCGCATCCAACACGAACTGAGCACCCTGGCTGAACAGCACTGCGGCCAAACGGTGCTGATCTTCACTCACGGCGGCGTGCTTGACATCATTTATCGTCTGGCCACGCAGCGCCCGCTGGATACACCACGCGATTTTCCCATCCCCAATGCGGGGCTTAACTGGTTAGCTCATGACGCAAGCCTCTCTGCACACCGCTGGCAAATCATCACCTGGGGCGATCAAGCACATCTCACGGGGGCGCTGGATGAGCTGGCATAGCTCGCCGCATGGCATTTTCAGGCACCAGACTTTTCCGGACAGCCTTCATTCTGAGATGCCCACTGAATACGGCCCTCAGTCGCTGGCTTACGCAACACCCTGTTTCGCCCCGAGTGGAGCCTTGACGGACTGAATGCTAAAATCGCCGGATATTTTTCAGCCCCGTTTTCAGCCCCGTTTTTACTCCCCGCTTTTCCCTTCTCTGACAGGATACCGCCATGTTTTCCAAGCAAAACACTCTCGCTAAAACCGACGCCGAACTGTGGACGGCGATACAGAATGAAAACCACCGTCAGGAGGAACACATCGAACTGATTGCTTCCGAAAACTACGTGTCGTGCGCCGTGCTGGAAGCACAGGGTTCGCAACTGACCAACAAATATGCCGAAGGCTACCCTGGCAAACGTTACTATGGCGGCTGCGAATTTGTCGATGTCGCGGAGCAACTCGCGATTGAGCGCGCCAAAAAACTGTTTGGTGCCGATTGCGCCAACGTGCAGCCAAATTCCGGCTCGCAGGCCAATCAAGCAGTGTTCATGGCGTTCCTCAAACCCGGTGACACCATCTTGGGCATGAATCTGGCGATGGGCGGACATTTAACACACGGCGCTTCAGTGAATATGTCAGGCAAATGGTTCAATGTGGTGCCCTATGGCCTCAATGCGCAGGAAGCGATTGATTACGATGAAATGGAGCGTTTGGCGCATGAGCACAAACCCAAACTGATTATCGCCGGTGCGTCAGCCTATTCGCTGCGCATTGATTTTGCGCGCTTTGCGAAAGTGGCCAAGGCGGTCGGCGCAATTTTCATGGTGGATATGGCGCACTACGCCGGATTGGTTGCTGCGGGGTGCTACCCCAACCCGGTGCCGCACGCCGATGTGGTGACATCCACCACGCACAAGACATTACGCGGCCCGCGCGGTGGCTTGATCCTGATGAAAGCCGAATTTGAGAAAGCCATCAACTCGGCGATTTTCCCCGGCTTGCAAGGTGGTCCGCTCATGCATGTGATTGCCGCCAAGGCCGTTGCGTTCAAAGAAGCCATGAGCAGCGACTTCCGCCATTATCAAGAGCAAGTGATCAACAATGCGCAGGTCATGGCCAAGGTATTGAAGTCGCGAGGACTGCGCATTATTTCCGGGCGTACTGAATCGCATGTATTTTTGGTTGATCTGCAAAGCAAGCAGATCACTGGTAAAGAAGCCGAAGCCGCGCTGGGCAACGCCCACATCACGGTCAACAAAAATGCCATCCCGAACGACCCGCAAAAACCCTTTGTGACCTCGGGCATCCGCATCGGCACCCCGGCAATGACGACGCGCGGCTTTACGGAAATCGAAGCCGAACAAGTCGCCAACCTGATCGCCGACGTGCTGGATGCACCGAACGATGATGGCGTGCTGCAACGCGTACGCGTTGAGGTCGCCGCACTGTGCAAAAAATTTCCGGTGTATGGCTGATTACCTGCATAAAAGGGCGTCAGGCAAGGATTCCGTCAGGGAGCTGGCGTGAAGTGTCCTTTTTGTGCAGACGCCAACACGCAGGTGGTCGACACACGGGAAAATGAAGAGGGCGACACCGTGCGTCGTCGCCGCCGTTGTGTCGCGTGTGAAAAACGTTTCACCACCTATGAGCGGGTTGAGCTGCAACTGCCGCAAGTCATCAAGAAAAACGGTAGTCGCACGGAATATCAACGCGACAAATGCAAAGCCAGCATGATGCTGGCTTTGCGCAAACGTCCTGTCACCACCGAAAGTCTGGATGCTGCGCTGGATCGTATCGAAGAAAGGCTTGTGCAACTGGCACAGCGTGAAGTCATGTCAGATCGCATTGGCGAGCTGGTCATGCGCGAACTAAAAAAACTCGACAACATTGCCTACATTCGATTTGCCTCGGTATATCGAAATTTCGAAGATGTGAATGAGTTTTCTGAAGCCATCCGTGAAGTGGAAACCCCGCCACAAACGCCAACGCAAGAGTCACCACCTGGCCCACCGACTGAGTCATGAGCATCAGTTGATGAGTTTTTCCGCAGACGATCATCGTTTCATGGCACACGCGCTACGGCTGGCGCAGCGCGGCATGAACACCACCACCCCCAACCCGCGCGTCGGCTGCGTGATTGTCAAAGAAGGCCAGATCATCAGCGAGGGCTGGCATGAAAAAACCGGTGGGCCGCATGCCGAAGCCGTTGCGCTGGCAAACTTGGCTGCTAGCTTGACGACGACTTTATCAACCAGCGCAGCAGATGCCACCGTTTATGTCACGCTGGAACCCTGCAGCCATACCGGGCGCACGCCGCCTTGTGCCGATGCCTTGATTGCTGCAGGCGTCACGCGCGTTGTTGCCGCGATGCAAGACCCGAATCCGCAAGTCGCAGGAAAAGGCTTGGCACGGCTTGGCGCAGCAGGCATTACTACAGAATGCGGCCTGCTATCAGAAGAGGCGCATGAGCTGAATATCGGATTTGTGTCGCGCATGACGCGTGGCCGACCATGGGTGCGTCTGAAAATCGCAGCGAGCCTGGATGGCAAAACCGCACTCAAAAATGGCGTGTCGCAATGGATCACCAGTGCACAATCACGGCAAGATGCACATCTCTGGCGTGCCCGCTCATGTGCTCTGTTGACCGGCATTGGTACGGTAAAAGACGATAACCCGCG